>JADHNX010000404.1 GCA_016779365.1 Planctomycetaceae bacterium | reverse complement strand
GGGGCAGCGTCCGCTGGCACTGGCGAAGCTGCTTCAGGCAGTTCCGCGTTCGCTGGCGAGACTTCGACCGTCGATCCGGAAAACGCGATTGATGATTCGGAAGTCGTCCGAACTCCCTCGAAAGTTCCCTCAATGAGCGAGGCTGCAGAAACGGGGGCTTGCAGATTTTCAGCGGCATTCTTAACTGGCGGCTCTGCTGGCAGACTCAAAATGACTTCCGGACGAAGTGACGGAAGCGTCGGGATGGCCAGCAAATCTTCCGCAGTGTCTGGCGAACTGATTTCAGTCGCTGGCGACTGTTTGACATCGTCAACAATCAGTGACGGATCTGTGGCGGTAAAGCGAGAACCGATCGACACGGGCAAGTCATCCGTGATCAGCGCGTCGTTGAGAGTCGGGCGAAGTTCAACTTCACCGTTCGGCGATTCCAGATTCACGGCCTGGATGGGCTGCCACGCGGCGTTATCTGCTTCGCCGCTTGGCGTTTCGATCGAAATAAAGTCACCCGAAAACTGGCCGATCGAAACATCGTCCAGCGGAAGTCGATTCAGCGACGGAAGAGTTCCGAAATTCGTATCGTCAGCCGCGAAGAAACTGGGAACCGCAAAGTCAGCCGCTGACTGTGCCGCCTCGTCGGCAACCGCTCCATTCTGAGTTGGTTGGGGCGTTGCTTCATTCGCCTTCGAATGGTTCGCCGGATCAATTCGGCGGATCAGCTTCGAGGAATCCCGGAGCACTGGTTGGGGTTGCAGGCCCTCGTTCTTGCCGTCGCCTGGTGCCGTCTCCCGCTTTGCATCCGCCGGGCGTGGCGAGCCGTCCGGCGTCGCTGCCGTCTGCTGACCCTCGCTCTCCTGTCGCCGTGACACCGTTGAGGTTGCAGGTTCAGCCGGTACATTGTCGGACGTCGCTGCTGGTCGGCTTTCTCTCACGGGCGGAACTGGCTGATCGGACGAACGATCGCGCAGCGCCTTTTCGAACGCCACCTTGTTCTGCAGATTGTCAGTCAGATTCTTGTCAGGAACCGACGGTGCATCGGTCGCGCTGCGGCTAGTGGGTGTTTTGGCGGTAATAAACTCAGGAATCATTTTTTTGCTCCCTTTTTGACTTCCTCAGTTTCTCCGCGAGTAATCGCCTGAAAGATTTGCTGCCCTCGCTCAATCTGGTCGCGATCTCCCTCAGCAAACGCTGAGAGTAACTTGGCGATGGTCTTCTCCGGCATCTCTTCCATCAGCAGAATGTTCTCTTCCAGAGTCAGCTTCGAAAGTTGTGCGACTGCCAGCTCGGTGTCTGATGCCAGCAGCACGGCGATCGATTTCTGGATCCCGTCGGCTGCCTTTTTGGCCTGCCGTTCTTTCTGCTCCTTGTCGAAACGTTCGCGGTTGGCAATCAGGTTGTCCTGCTCGGCCAGAACTCTCTTTCGCTGATCAGCCAGTAGACCGTTGAAGATGGCCGATTCATTCTCGCGTTCTTCCAGATGGAGAATCGCGATGGCGCGAGTTCTGGCGACGTCTTCGACGCTGACGACAGGAGTCTCTTTCGCCAGTTCCTGTTCCTCGGTCAGCGCGGCTGGATCTGAGAGAATGACGCGGATTTCTCGAATGGCGTCAGGATTGAGTCGCCCCTGTGACCACAGCAGACCACCAGCCAGACCTTCAGCCAGGAGTGCCAGTACGGCCACCGAGGAAATCGCTGTGAAGGCGAGTTTTGCCATGATTCCGCTTCCTTGCGGCAACCTGATTACGAAGTCCGTTTACCAGTTCCAGTTGGCCGATTGCCACTGCTCGCTGAGTTCGATCTCTGTTCGCTTTTGCTCGAGCGACGTTTCTTCTTCAACGTGTTTTTCGTGAAGCCGCTCTAACGCTTTCACTTCCTGATCGGCTTTCACCAGAACGGCTCGCATTTGCTCAACGACCATCCTCGCCTGAGCGAGTTGCTCGGCGACTACCATCAGTTGAATTTCCAACTGCCCGGTGAAGTAACGCCGCCTTGCTGCCGCCTCGACGTTGACAACTTCCGACTGTGTGAAGCCTGCCAGTTCAGACAACTGTTGGCCCTTCTGCCGATTGATTCTTGCCTGATGTTCGATCAGCGTCTGCTCGTCACTGATGGCCGACGCCAGCGCATTCCTGGCTTCCAGCCGCTGGTGCCTGCGGTATTCCAGAACTTTGTCGAGTCGAAACGGTTTCATTCGTCAGCGTTCGCCTTCGAGTCAAGGAACCCGCTACCTCATTTGAGAAGTTGCTTGAGGCATGACTCGTTGAGAATTCTGCAGCAGCTGGATCGCCGCTTGAGTCAACGCCGTTAGTGCCTGTTGAGTTTGTTCGAGTGTTGAATTTTCCAGTCGATCCTGAGTGAGGAACTGCCGAATCGGCTCCGACAATTGCAGAGCCGTATCGACCAGTGGGTTCGTTCCGGCCCGGTACGCACCGATCGAAACCAGATCCTGCGACTCTTTCCAGGCCGCAAGAATTCGCCGCAACAATGCCGCTGATTCTGTTTGTTCTGAAGTGACCACGTCGTTCATGGAACGGCTGATGCTGGCCAGCGAGTCGATCGCCGGCCAGTGATTTTCGTGAGCCAGCTTTCGTGAAAGAACCAGGTGCCCGTCCAGAATTCCTCGCACTGTGTCGGAAACCGGCTCGTTCGTGTCATCACCTTCGACGAGGACGGTGTAAAAGCCGGTGATGCTTCCTTTATCGGTAAGACCGCTCCGCTCAAGCAACTTTGGAAGGATTGAAAAAACGCTGGGAGGGTAACCCCTCGTCGCGGGAGGTTCCCCCGCCGCCAGGCCGATCTCTCGCTGAGCCATCGCAAACCGAGTGACGCTGTCCATCATCAGCAAAACGTGGTTGCCGGATTCTCGGAAGTAGTCGGCGATCGCCGTGCCCAGCCAGGCCGCGCGAATTCGCATCAAAGCTGGCTCGTCGCTGGTGGCAACAACGACCACGCTGCGACGCAGTCCTTCTTCACCGAGTTCCTTTTCGACGAATTCGCGGACCTCGCGCCCTCGTTCCCCGACCAGTACAACCACGTTGACGTCTGCGGAACTTCCGCGAGCCATCTGCCCCAGCAGAACGCTCTTGCCCACGCCGCTTCCAGCGAAGATGCCAAGCCTTTGGCCCAGCCCGCATGTCGTCAGCCCGTCGATGACGCGCAGGCCCGTCGCCAGTGGTTGCTCGATCCGAGGCCGATTCAACGCGGAAACAGGTTCTCCATAAAGCGCGATGCGTTGTGTCAGAACCGCCGGTGCTTTGCCATCGACGAACTGCCCGCGAGCATTGATTACTCGTCCGAGCAGTTCGTTGCCGACTCGGACTGACGGCAGCGAGCAGGTCATCTCAACCTTATTGCCGCGTCGGATGCCGCGCAGATCTCCGAACGGAAGAACGAGCGTCTCGTCATCAGTGAACCCGACGACTTCTGCTTCAATGCTCTGCTCGCCTTCCCGGTGAATTCGACACCTCGCTCCCAGAGGCGCAGGAAAATCATGAACGGCGGCGGCCAGACCAGCGATGCGGCTGGTACTTCCAACAATTCGCGGCGCAAGCATTTGTCGGATGTGCTGAGAACGCCGCATGATTTGATTGATCCTGATGAACTGCGTTTTTAGTCAACGTCTGCCGAAACAGGCTTTGCATGATGTCGATCCTGAAGCTGTCGAAACTGCTCGAGACCTGTTGCCGCCTGCTACTTTTTTATTTTCAAATGCCTTCCAGCAGTTCGTCCGAAATTCTTGTCAGCAACGTCTCGATCTGAGCGTCAATTTCGCCGTGTTCCGTCATCACGATGCAGCCCCCCGGCGAAACCTTGTCGTCTCCAAGCAGCTTGACTTCGATGCCTCGCGCGCTTTCGCGGACGGCAACTCGAACACGATCGCCGAGTGCTTCAAGATCGCGAGGATTCAGTCGCAACTCCAGCGACGTTTTTCCCACAGCAAGCTGCACGGCTTCCTGAACAAGTCCGACCATTGCTTCAGGAGTTGCTTCGAAGGTGCGGCGAATCAGCTTTTCCGCAATGCCCGTTGACAGGTCGACCAGCTCGCGCTCCCACTCTGCCTGGCACTGACTTCGCGCTGTGACGATTTCATCGAGAAGCTGCGACACCGCTGGCAGCACTGTACTGAGACGTTGCTCGACCAGTTCGTCAGCGAGCTGCTGACTGCGTTGAGCGATCTCGGTTTCGGCCTGTTTCAGACCGTTTCGATAGCCTTCGCTATGTCCGTCTGCCTGTGCCTTCCTGCGAATTTCTTCCGCCTGTTTCGTTGCGTTCTGAATCAGCTCTCGGCATTCGACGCTGATCTGAGCCTTGTACGTGTCGCAGCGACTCTGAATATCTTCAAAGTTGAACGCAACACTCGACGGCATTCCAGAGGCCGTGTGGCGTTTCATGATGCGAGGCGAAGTGGACATCCAGGTCAGACAAGTCAGAGTAAAACGAAATCGAGGCCAGACAACACAGCCCCTGTGAATGCGAAATTATCAGTCAGGAAACAAACTGGTCGCCGTCGCCGGTTGAGACCGTAATCGTCCCGGCTTCTTCCAGACGTCGGACAGTGTCGACGATTTGCTGTTGAACACTTTCAACGTCGCTGACTCGAACCGGGCCGAGGTATCCCATTTCTTCTTCGAGATTCTCTGCCGCTCGTTTCGAAAGATTACCGAGGATTTTGCCTTTGACTTCAGGCGATGCCCCTTTGAGCGCCATGGCCCACTGGCTGTTGTCGACTTCTTTCAGCAGGGCCTGAATACTCTTGTCATCCAGCTTGGTGATATCGTCAAAGACAAACATCAGTCGCTGAATTTCTTCGACAAGCTCTTCGGACTCCTGCCCCATCGTGTCGAGAATGTTCTTGCTGGTTGCTCGATCAGCAACGTTCAGAATCTGGGCAACCAGCGGAACTCCGCCGACCTGGTCTGACTGCTGCCCGAACAGCGACACCATGCGGTTCTTCAAACTGGCTTCGACCATTTCGACAAACTCGGGCGATGTCTGCTCCATGCTGGCGACCCGGCGGATCACGTCGAGCTGCTTATCCGGAGGCAGGTCTTTCAGAATGTCTGCGGCGAGTCCCGTTGGAAGATTGGACATGATCAGAGCAATTGTTTGAGGCTGCTCTTCACTGATGAAATTCAAAACGTCTTCCGCCTTGAATTTGTGCAGAAAACCGAAAGGCACGCTTTTCAGCGAGTCTCTGATGTTCTTGATAATTTCGTTGGCTTCCTCTTCGCCGATCGATTGCGAAAGAAGTTCTCCAGCCAGGTCGAGACTCCCACGTTCGATCACCGTTCGCGAGTCGACCGCTTCTCGAAACGTATTGATTGCTTCTTCCTGCTCTGATTTAGTGACGTCGTCCGTGCGCGCAATTTCCAGGCTCACCAGCTCCATCAGGTCTTTGGGGAGATGATTCATCACCCGAGCAGCCTTGGGCTTGTCGAGACTCAGCAGGACGATTGCAGCTCTCTTCAGATCGTTCATCGACGCGTTTCGTTTGGGGCAGTTTTACTCGATGGAAAAAAAGTCATG
>JADHNX010000403.1 GCA_016779365.1 Planctomycetaceae bacterium | reverse complement strand
TCTTGTGTTGGTGGACTTGTCGCGGAGCCACGCTTCCGGAACAGAGTCCGCCGCGACAACGCCTTCCATGAAGGTGAACTGAGCTTTGTCATCCTGCACCGTCACCTTGATCGCGGCGGTGGCGGTTTGAGCCGGAGTGCCGGCATCGGTCACGGTGACGTTGATCGTAACTTCACCGGGTTCGCCGGTGGCTGGCGGCGTGAATGTCAGCTCATTGGTTTCAGCGTTAAAGGTCGCTCCGGTCGGAGCACCATCGGCGAGTGCGAATTTGAGTTCTTCGGCTGGAGTTTCCGGGTCAGTGGCAGAGAGTTTCGTTGTGATGGCCTGACCGAGTGTGGCGACGAGATTTTCCGGCAACGTAATGACCGGTGGCTTGTTGACGTCAGTCAGGCTCAGCTTGAACTCACCTTCGATCGGCTCACGAAGTCCGCCGCCCGTTGCTCGAACTTTTAAAGTGAACTCTCCAGCGGCGAGTTCCGCAGGCGGTTCCCATTTCAACGTGCCCGCTTCAAACGTCATGCCGTCCGTCAGCTCGGACAGAACTTCGTAGGCAACGTCTTTGTCGCTGGGGTCGGCACCGGTAACTTTTGCTGAAAGCGACAACTTCTCGCCACGTTCGACGCTCTTTGAACCAATCAGATCCAGACGCGGGCGATAAGGGGCCGGTTTCGCGAAGGGATTCTTTTTGATCAGCGTGTCGTATTCTGTGATCGCGATTTCTTTGAAATCAGAATGCACGATCGACAACTCGACGATGTCTTCCTCAGCGGCTTCGACGGCCTGACCTTCTTCCAGTTCCAGCAGCAGTTCTTTGCCGTCAATATCGGCAACGTTGTAATAGTTCTGGGCGATCCGCAATTCAAACGGTGCGGCATCGGGGAATCCTTCGACTGAAGTCAGCTCGATTTTTGTCGGGCCATCGCCGTCACTGACTGACGCGATCGTCGAGCGAGGAAACAGTGTCGGTCCTTTTTCCGGAGCGTCACGCAGAGCGATCGCTTCTGCGGTGATGCGAATGGTCAGTCGTGGCCGGGATGAACTGTCCTGAGCTTCGGCGACCATGCTGGTAATTCGGTGAAGGACGTTGGCTCGGTGGAAGCGGTAGAGGAAAGTACGAAGCTGCTCGACCGTGCCTTCGCCGGCGACTCGTAGTCGAACCGCGACGTAGCTGTTGTCTCGCGATGGCGAGATGCGTTCCGGAGTTACTTCGGGAGCTTTGAACTCGGCAACGATTTCCGCGAGGTCGGTCAGCCATTGCTGGTAAGCGAGCGCGCCTTGAGCCGCGTTCGACGAGAGGCTCTGTTCTTTGAAAACGGTCATCGACTGCACGCTGGCTCGCGCGATGTCGAATTGTCCGACCGCCTTGTCCAGCTTTTCGGTGGCCAGTCGCAGCGCGGTTTCCTGTTTGGCGACGGGGCCACGAAAGGCCTGCCAGATCCACGGGATGATGACGAATGCTCCGACACTTACCAGGAGCACTGTGGCCAACATTTTTTCGCTTCGTTTCATAGATCACGTCTCTGTCGCACAGGGCGGGGTGACGATTGGTTGCCGTCTGCCAGGATGTCCGAAGATTACTGACGATTGAAGCAGCATCGCTCGTACGAGTCGTTCGTCTAAGAAACTCGATACGAAATACCACTCGAACGCCGCGATCGTCAGTCAGCTCTGGATTTGTCAATCATAGCGTCAGAATCACGCAGCGTTTGAATCAGATCGTCGCTGGTCGAAATCCTGCAGCACAACGACAAAACTCCATCCAGAATAAGGATTTAGCGGTCCATCAGCGGGGGACACGTGTTTAATTACTCACGAGCAAATTCCGCAGAATCTGTCGTCGAGTAAATCAGTCAGTGCTCAAAGTGAGGATCTGAGACCTCAGGAACGAATCCACTGTGTGGAATCAGGGAATGGAAGTGCAGATCCGCTTTGAGTGGGAATTGTGCCGGCAACGAGGTCAGCATAAGGCCACTCAACCGGAATTTAACAGCCTCAATGGCTGAAAAACGTGTCGCGAAGGAAGGTTGCATGGACGTGCAGGTTTGTCACTTCTGGCGACCAAAGTGCCTGACGTTTGTTGATGACGGAGTCGCAGAACGAGCGAAAGTCGGATTCGAAACTGTCGGCAACTGACTGGGGGTAGTGCTCGACAGGATGGTCTGACACTGAATTCTGATCGTGGCGGTCTGACATCCGTGGATGGTTGCAGGTCGAACGGCAAAAGAGATTGAACGAGTCGTCGTCGACGGGCTGACGCTTATTGCTGTTGCCGCAGAATCGGAGCTAGCATGACATCATCATGCGACATTCCTGTTCAAAACATGATTCCTGACCGGCGTCTGATCGGGCAGCGTTTGTCTTCGAATGAAATTCAGAGCATCCTGATGATGAAATTTTCCAAAGCTGTTTCTGCATTTTTGATGGCGATGGCCCTGGTGTCGCTCGCCGCTTTCGATGCGAACGCACAGTTCCCGCGAGGCGGAAGTGATCGTGGTCGAGGCGGCCCTCCGGGTGGCGGACGAGGCCCAGGCGGCGGCAGCAGCCCGCTTGAACTTCTCGGTCGTGACGATGTGCGAGGAGAACTCGGTCTGACCGAAGATCAACAGAAGGCGATCAGCGACTTGCAGACAGGACTGCGTGACAGTCCTGAATTTCGAGACATCATCGATCGATCTCGCGCAGCTGCGAACGACGAAGAACGCCGCGCAATCTTTGGCGAAATGCGAACGGTGATGGACAAGAAAATTGATGCCATCATCAAGCCTGAGCAACGGTCGCGACTCACCGAACTGTCATTGCAAAGGCAGGGCGTGCGAGCACTCGCTGACCCTGACACCGCTGGCCAGTTCAATATTTCGTCAGATCAACAGGCGAAGATCGCCGAGCTGAATCAGAAGTACGAAGACGAGCGACGGGCGATTCGCTTCAATCGTGACATGAGCGACGAAGAACGCGATGCAAAGTCGGAAGCTCTACGAGTTGAATTCGAGAAGAATGCTTCGGGAATTCTGTCGGCTCAGCAACGCAGCGTTTTCGAGCAGAAGCAAGGGAAGCCGTTTGCTTTCGCTGATACTCAGGGAGGAACTCCAGCGGCACGCCCAATAACAACTCAGGCAGCGCCGACAGCGCTGACTCCTGCAGCACTCGCGCCGTCGACTCCAGAAACGCCGCCGGAAGGTGAAACCGCAACCGTTTCGTTCGGCGGAGAAGCGGGTGAGAACGGAGCGCCCGTCAAAGAGCTTTCGTTCAACTTCCGATACGCGCCCTGGGCGGATGTGCTGACACTCTTTGCGGAATCGGCCGGCCTGACGCTCGATTTAAATGCCGTCCCGCCGGGCTCGTTCAACTATCGCGACAACCGAAAATACACACCGATGCAGGCGCTGGACGTTCTGAACGGGTATCTGCTTCAGAAGGGCTACGTGCTGGTTCGCCGCGATGAATTCCTCGTCGTTGTCAATATCGACGCTGGCATCCCTCCGAATCTTGTTCCGACGGTGACGCTTGAAGAGTTGCCAGAACGTGGTCGCAATGAGCTGATGACCGTGCTGATCCCGCTCGAAGGGATGACCGCTGAAGAAGCCGCTGTCGAAGCTCGCGAGCTGCTCGGTCCTCAAGGAAAAGTTGTCGCCCTCAACAAAGCGAACAAGATCGTCGTGACCGATATCGGCAGCAACTTGCGACGCATTCACGGACTCATCACCGGTTTCGAAGTCGAAGACGGAGACAAAGTTTTCAGAAAGTTCGAGCTGGAACACATCTCGGTGCTGGATGCTGACGCGGTTGTCCGCGACCTGTTCGGTCTCGGAGCGCGAGGCGTCGAAAACGTCAGCGGCTCGTCCAGAAGCAGTTACGATTCTCGTTCGCGATACGGCAGCAGCAGCAGTAGCAGTTCGTCGTCATCGAGAGATCCCCGTTACGGCTCTCCGGCTCCTGCTGATACAAACGCGGTGGTGACCCTGGCGATTGATGAGCGAACGAATTCGCTGCTGGTGACCGCCAGCCCAACGAATATCAAGATTATCGAAGAAGCCATCGCCGCAGTCGATCTTCCGCCGCTGCCGGGAGCGGCGAGCCGTTCAAGCCGCGAGCCTTACCTCGAGGTCTATCAGCTCGAAACAGCGGACGCGATGGAAGTTACCAAGACGCTGAATGTGCTCTTTCCGGGCACCATCCTGAACGAAGACGGTCGCACGCGACGGATTCACATCAAAGCAACCGAGGATATGCATCGCGACATTGCAGCGACCATTCGGCAACTCGATGGAATTGGTGCCGGAGCCAGCCAGATGGCCGTCATCCCGCTCGGAAGAATGGACGCCTACACCGCGACGACGTCGATCCAGTCGTTGTTCTACGCGGATGGCGATTCTGCCCCGGTCGTGCAGCCGCACCCTTCTGACAATGCTCTGATAGTTCGAGGAACCAACGAGCAGGTCACTCAGATTAAGTTGCTGGTCACACAGTTGGAACCGGGTGAAGCTGGCGGGTACGGCGGCGAAGGAAACCTCCGAACAATTCCGCTGGGCGGTCGTGATCCGGAAGATTTTCTGCGAGCGCTGGAGCGCGTCTGGAACGTCCGCGGTCGCAACCCGATTCGTACTGTGATTCCGTCGGCAACCGGAGCGATCCGCGACCGAAGAATACCGTCCACGACGTCCCCATTCAGTCCGGAAGAACCTGAGGCAGCGGCTCCAGCGGTTAAGGAGGCAGAACGGCCTGCTCCCGCGAAACCGTCGAAAGAAGCTTCGAACGACAAGCCGAATCAATCGGCGTCGCGACCACCCTACGAATCTCCAGTCGCAGCCCGGCTGGATGCTTCGTTTCTGAAGTCGGTGCCGGACGATCTGGCATTCGCCTTTGCAGATGAATCGTTCCGTGACGTTTCTTTCGCCGCCGATCCGCAGGACGATGCGGCTGCTGACGACAACCCCGGCGATACCGCTTCGGACGAAGAATTGCAGCGGCTTTTCCTCAACCTGAACGCAGCGGAAGCGGGTCAGGATGCCGCCACGTCGGACAGCAACGCTCCGATCGCCATCACGATTCAAGGCGGCAATCTCGTGATTGTTTCTGAGGACGAAGCGGCTCTTGATCGGCTCGAAGATGTCATCGCGTCGCTAGCTTCGGCCATGCCGCCGAAGACTCAGTGGACGGTATTTTATCTCCGCTCGGCAGACGCCACACAGACGGCGTCCATCCTTGAAAGACTGTTTCCGACGAGTTCGGTTTCGACTTCGGTCGGCGCCAGTTCTGACGGTGGCTTCATGAGCGAACTGTCCGGCGGACTGTCGTCGATGGGGCGAGGCATCATGGGAATGAGCGGTCTGGATTCCGTTCTGTCGGGGCCGCAGACTTTGCGGATCATTCCCGACGTGCGTTCAAACTCGCTGTTCGTCAGCGGTCCGCCGCACCAGATCGACGAAGTTGAAGACGTGCTCAGAATCCTCGACGCGTCTGAACTGCCGGAGCAACTTCGCGATCGTGCTCCGCGATACATCGCGGTCAAGCATGCTCAGGTCGACGAAGTTGCCGAGATCATTCGCGACGT
>JADHNX010000402.1 GCA_016779365.1 Planctomycetaceae bacterium | reverse complement strand
CTCCACGGCGAGATAGTCGACCGTGCCGCTCCGACGCTGGACGAAATCTTCGTCGCTCGAATGAACGGTTGAATTCAATAGAACGCAGTGTTCCACGGGCTTTGTCAGTGCATTTCGAATCAGTGTTTATAGACAGCTTTGCACTGCCCGAGTCAGTGGCACACTTCAACGTCGTCTCAGAAGAATCCCGCGTTCTGTGAGAACATACTCATGACTGGTCCGATCAAAGCTCTCAGCTGGGAATTTGTTCGTCGCATGTCGGCGACGGTGCCGTTGATCATTTTGATCATGCTTCTCGGGCCGCTTGGTTTGGAAGGGCTGTTCTGGGTAGCTGGTCTGGCGATTGATGAACCAGGATTTCCTGAATTGAGTTGGCACTGTGTCTACCTGGGGCTTGGTTTTATTCTGATGGCAACGCCGCTGGTCGAGGCGTACAAAGGTGCGTGCCAGCGAATTTTTGCGTTGCCGGTTTCCAATAAGTTCATCGCGAGCTGGATGATGGTTACCGCGATCGTGGCTGTCGTGGGGCAAGAGCTGATCGTTCATGGTCTGTATGGAGTCACTCTTTCAAAAGCGAGTATGAACGCGATCTTTGGTGAAAACAGTCAGTTGTTTGGTCCCTGTCAGCCTGTCTTCGCGATGACGATCTCGATGCTGATGGCCATGTACTGGAGCCTGCGGAAATTCAGCTTTCGAAGACTTCTCTTCTGCGGTCTGCTTGCCTGCAGTCTCGTCTTCTGGGTTGGCAGCCACTATTACCCACGTGGTTTCGACTCGGCGGCACGTCCTTGGCCAGGATTCTCGCTGGTCGATACGGCAGTCTGTGCGGTCATCATTGGCCTGTCGTGGTTTGTGACCTGGAAAGGGATCGCCCGCGAACGCTGCGGCGACAATATCGGGTACTCGCCGGAGAAACGTGTCGAAGATATCACTGCCTGGGTCAAGTCAATCATCTTTCCGGACGGAGTCCGAGACCACGACTCGCCCGAAGCGGCCGTTGCCTGGAACGAGTGGCGGCGTTGTGGCCGCGACGCCGCTCTGGCTGGCGGACTGGGTTTTGGTACCTTCCTGGCGATACTTCTTTTCTGCGTTTTCGGCTCGCGAAGAGGGCTGGAAGGCGTCGTCGCTTTGATGTTTATCATTCCGAGTGCCCTCGGATTTCTGTCGGGGTCAGTTCTTGGAGTCCTGGCTCCAGCATCCAGCCGTGAACGGATCACGATGTTTATGGCTACGTCTCCGATGTCCGACTCGAGACTTGCTCGCGGCCTCATCTCAAATGCCTGGCAAACAACTGTCGTTGCCTGGGGACTGGCCATCATTCCTGGAATGCTGGCCCTTGTTGCGGCGATCTTCAGAGATGGAAGTGCTTCGTTTCTCGTACAGATTGAACGGTTTGATCAACTGAGCGATTGGCCGTTCGGAGCGGTTCTGATGATGCCGATGGCACTGCTCGCCTCCGGGATTCTGGCCTGGATACTGACCGCAACTTTCGCCGTTCTACACTGGACGGGAAATCAACTGCTGCCGTTGTTTGTCCTCGTTGGCGTGATGGCTCACGTCATGCTTCTGTCGCTACTGAGCTTCTTCCTGGAAAAAGAGACGATCGTACTGCTTCGTGAGCTGTCGATGAGCATCGCCGCGATCGTGATTGTCGCCGGTTCGCTGTGTGCCTTCCGGACGACCATTCAAAGAAAAATGATGGAGCCGGGATCCGCAACGCTGCTCTTGAGTTTCTGGGCGGTCGAGTCGCTGATGTGCTGGTTCATCGTGCCGGCACCGCCGCTGCATCGACTTTTTGTGATCGGCGTATTGATGCTCAGCGTCAGTCCGGTGGCTTTTGCTCCGTTGGCAATTTCTAGAAACCGGCACGTTGCGTAGCGGGTAAGTTGCGACGTGTTGGACACCTGACGTTTCCCTGGCCAGTCGAGTTGTTACAACAACCCGTAGAGCGGGCACCGCCCACCACCTGAATCATAGTGGTGAGCGGTGCCCACCCTGCACATCCCGAATCGGCTGCCAAACGCAACTCTTCAGACGGAATTCAAGAGGAATAAAACATGAGACGATTAGCCTTGCGGTGGACCACTCCAGCATTAATCGCGGCGGTGCTGCTGTCATCTCTCAAGTCGACGGTTGCCGCCGCCGACGACGCAGACAAAGCAGACGGCACTGTCGCGGTCTTCACCATCAGCGGAGAAGTGACCGAGAAACCTGGCGATGAAGAACTGGCGATATTCACCGGCCAGTCGGCAGACTCGTTTCTGTCATTGACGACTCGAATGGGAAAGACCATCAGCGACGACGACGTGAAAGCCGTTGTGATTCTGGCAGGAAATACCGCTCCGGGACTTGCGCAGGCTGAAGAACTGCACAAGCTTCTGGTCGATATCAAAAAGGCTGGCAAACCGGTCTACGTTCACGCCGATCAGCTAATGACTCGGCAGGTGATGATTTTCAGCGGAGCGTCTGAAATCAGCATGTCACCAACGGGCTACATTTTTCTACACGGCTTGTACGGTGAGCAGGTTCACCTTCGAGGGCTGCTGGACCGGCTGCGGATTAAACCGGACTTCATCACGATGGGAGCGTACAAAAGCGCTGCCGAAACTTTCATGCTCGAAACGGCGTCGCCAGCTGCTGCTGAGATGACGAAGTGGCTGTTCGACGGAATGTACGATTCGACCGTGAATGCCCTCGCCTCTGGCCGAGGTGTGACATCAGAAAAGGTGAAGGCATGGGTCGACAACGGCATCTACTCGGCCGAAGAAGCGGCTGAAGCGGGAATCATCGACTCGGTAACGTACCGTCAGGATCTGGTGGCAAAGATCAAAGAAAAGCACGGGAAGGACGTTTCGTTCGACAAGCGATACGGAAAGAAGTCTCAGCAGCAGATCGATTTTTCGAATCCCTTTGCCGCGTTGCAGCTTTGGGCTCAGATTCTGTCCGGGCCTGCGAAGAAGAAATCAGACAAAGACAGCGTTGCCGTTATTTATGTCGAAGGCTCGATTCTACCTGGCACTCCGGCTGCCTCTCCGTTCGGATCGGCAGGCGGTGCTTACAGCACGCCGATTCGCAAAGCCCTCGACGAAGCCGCAGAAGACGACACGATCAAAGCTGTCGTCCTGCGAGTAGACTCGCCAGGCGGATCGGTGGTTGCCAGCGAAATCATTCTCGACGCGACTCGACGAGTAAAAGCGAAAAAGCCGATCGTCATTTCGATGGGTAATACGGCAGCCAGCGGTGGCTACTACGTGAGCTGTGCTGCGGACACGATCTTCGCCGAGTCTGGCACCGTCACCGGCTCGATCGGAGTGCTCTCCGGCAAGTTCGTCACCACTGACATGTGGAAAAGTGTCGGCATCAACTTCACGCCGCTGGCTCGCGGCAAGAAGGCCGGGATGCTCGGTTCGGCAACCGCTTTCACCGAAGGCGAGCGAGCCCGCATGACCGCGTGGATGGAAAAGGTCTACGGACAGTTCAAAGTACACGTGACAGGGATTCGCGGAGACCGACTGAAGAAGCCGATCGACGAACTGGCCGCCGGCAGAGTCTGGACCGGCCAGCAGGCTCTTGAACATGGTCTTGTCGACAAAATTGGCGGCATTCACGACGCGATCACGTACATCGCTGAAGAAGCCAAAGTGAAAGACTACGAAGTCCGAGTGCTCCCTCGACCGAAAAACTTCGCCGAGCTGCTGATGGGCGACTTAAACGGTGGCTCGAACAAGAAGTCGAAAACATTGTCGCTGGAAGCTTCCGTTTCTGAGGACGCCCTGTGGAAGTCAGTGCTGCCGCTGATGCAGGGTCTCGACCCCAGCCGAGTTGCCGCTGTTCAGCAAGCCATCCAGCAACTCGACATTGTCAGCCGCGAGCAGATTTCACTCAGCACGCCAATTCTGATTGCCGAGTAATCGACACTTGGAACTCGTCCGAAATTCACTGATTAAACGCCGCAGGAATCACATCGATTGCCTGCGGCGTTTTCGTTTCGGTTTCTCCGGTGCCGGGCGCGCTGAGGATCAGTCCCGAAATAACTTCCCGGTTTGTACGTCAGGCTTTCCAGGCTGACCGTTGAGACAACAGGTCAGCCTGGAAAGGCTGACGTACTTTGTTTCGGGACTATTCCTTAACTGCCTGCCGCGAGTTCGGTCAGCGTGATCTCGGAAAACCTGGCAGGGCCACCTTTTGTCGCGAGGCGAATTTCGGGAAGTTCGCCGTTCGGTCGTCGAGGTAAAGCAGCCAGCGGACGTTCGTTGATCGAAAGAAACCAGCCACCTGGCTGTCGCTCGATGATGGCGGCGGCTTCGCCGTTGAATTGCGCAGGCGGGGTGTTTCCAAGTGGCCTGAAGTCGTCCCCGTCGGATTCTCGTTCGCCGACGCTGATTCCCTCTTTGGTGAAATGAAGGACGTATCTCGGGCCGTTGCGTTGTTCGTGCGGTGCAAAACCGAACTGGACCTCGGCAGACTCGGCCTCAGCCCGATCCACAAAAACAATCAACCGGTAGAGTTCGATTGGCTGTGGCTGCCCGTCGCCCTTCTTGAAGAGCGGTTTTACCAGCAGTCCGTTGGTGCCTTCGAGCATCGCTGACTGTGGCGGGACAATCCAGTTGCCGCTGCGTTGTTGCCAGCCTGCGGTGTTGGCTCCGTTAAACAGTCGCAGCGACGGTCCCAGATCTTTCATCCTGATTTTCGATAGCCTGACGGGTGGGGCGGCATTCTTTTGCGACTGCAAAAACCACCACGCGGCACCGCCGGCAGACGCAACTCCAGCAAACCCTTTGACCAGAATCTGTCGGCGATTTGAAGTTGTGTCGGTCGCAGATTGAGCGTCAGCAAACCCCGATTCGGTCCTCGACCCGACTGCGTTGGCGTTTGCTGATGAGGCTGCTCGTTGAGCTGTTGCCAATGCTGTCGTCGGTGCCGAAGACGCCGCTGTTGTCGTATCACCAAACAGATCCGGGTAAAGGCTGTCGATCAGCGAAAGTAGTTCAGGGTAACTTTCCGGTCGATCCTCGGCAGACTGAGCCATCATTCGGTCAAGCAGTTCGTAGGTTCCTGGAGAGAGGCCGGGACGGAGTTCTTCCAGGGGTGTCAGGCGACCGGCCAGTTTTCCGGCCATGATCTGAGTCAGGTTGGAACCGTCGAACGGTGGCTTGCCGGACAGCATTTGAAAGACGGTCGCGCCGAGCGAGTAAATGTCGGCACGAAGGTCGACGTCGCTTTGCTGAAACTGTTCGGGGGCCATGTAGTGAGGGCTGCCGACGGTCGTATTGTCGGACGTCAGCCGAGTACCTGACTCGTCGGCGTTGGTCAGGATGGCCAGACCGAAGTCCGCGATTTTGACCAGCGGCGTGTCGGGAGGGAACGGAACTCCTTCGGGCGGTTCGACCAGCAGCAGGTTCCCCGGTTTGATGTCTCGATGGACGACTCCGTGATTGGCCGCGTGAGCCAGGCCGGCTGCCGTTTGACGGGCAATTCCCCAGGCGAGTCGTTCGTCGAGTGAACCTTTCCGCTTGATCAGATCGGCCAGCTCTTCGCCTTGAACGAGTTCCATCGCGAAAA
>JADHNX010000401.1 GCA_016779365.1 Planctomycetaceae bacterium | reverse complement strand
GCCGTGCTGATCGGCATCTCAGTTGTGATTTCCGTCACTTGAGTTTTCTGTTCGTTGCCGATGATCAATGTCGCGTTTTTCGTAAAGGCCGGTGACTCTGCGAGGGTTGCTCTTTCGAATGCTGGTTGCAAGAATTTTCACAACGTCAGTTGTCTAAAAATCGCCGCACTTTCAACACACATTGAGCCCAGCGTAGTCGGGCTGCTGCTGCCGGGACGATCCCGCAGACTTCACCGCATGATGTGGCCAGAGCACGCGGAAATCTCTTTGAAAGACTCTCAACAATGGATCAGGAAATTCGAATTCAGGGGGAGCCGCTTCCCGTCCCTGCCATGTGCAAGTTCATCGTGGACCGCCCGGTTTATGAGAATCGGTCTTTCTATTTTGCGACGAAGGAATCGGCCGAACTGTCTCCGCTGGCAACGCGACTGTTCGAAATTCCGGGGATTTCCAACGTTCTGATTTCGCATCAGACGATTACGGTCAGCAAGTCCAGCCCGGCGGGGTGGCCGCAGCTTGGACCTCATATTGGGGCTGCCATCCGAGCACACATTGCGTCGGGGGATTCTGCGGTTGCTGCGGAACTCGAAGCTTCGTTGCCACCAGCCGAAGAGCTGCGTTCGCGAGTTGAATCGATCATCGCCTCCGAAGTGGCCCCATCCGTTGCTTCACACGGCGGCAGCATTGACATCGTCGATGTGAAAGACAACGTCGTGCTGTTGAAGATGGGCGGCGGTTGCCAGGGCTGCTCGTCAGCGACGGCGACGCTGAAGTTCGGTGTCGAAGCATCGATTCGTCGAGCGGTTCCGGAAATCGGCGACATCATCGACACGACCGACCACTCTGCTGGCCAGAACCCGTACTATGCGGCTGGCCAGGCCTGAGTTACGGACAGCCTGCGGCTTGTTGTCTTGTCGCGCTGCTTTGACGGTCAGTCACTGGAGTTTGATTTCTCGTCGTGGCAGACGAGGTCAACGACGACGGCAGTGGCGAGGATGGCGACGTAGTCCTCGCCATCAACGATGTCGATTCCGTAGGTGTCCGTCAGGGAAAACCATTTCTTTGAAACGGTCGCGACGGTTCTTCCCTGGCGAGTGAAACTGTACTCGTGCTTCCAGAAGCTGCCGGTGATTTCGTAGTCGTTGGGGCCGGGCACGTCGAGTGTGAATTTCGACTTGAACCAGGTGAATTCTTTGACGACTTCCGCAAAGACCTGACCGTTGCGGTGAATTTCGTATTTCGGCATGAACGACCAAAGCTTCTGCGCGATGAATGCGATTTCCTCGTGGGTGTCGGCTGTCTGAAACGAAAGCTTGTCGCCCCACGAGAAAACTTTTCCTTCGACAAAGTAGATGTCTTGCCCGTGCTCGTCTTTGATCATGAATTTGTCGCCGAACGAGAAGAATTTCTGACGCATCTGATATCGCATGATTGGCTCCTGTCGGGCAGCGGCGAAAGCGGTTGAGTGGCCTGGAACGCGGCGGTCCTGTGTCGGATCATTTTCAGCGTCAGCCAGTCATCAGTCGCGACTTCCGCTCATTTTCCAGCATCCCAGAGTGGCCAGTCCGGCTGCATAAACAGACAGGACACCGCAGGACCTGGCGATTGTTGAGATGTTGGGCGTCTGCGAGGTCAGTGCTTCGTGATAGGCGATCAGCGACCAGGCATGTGGCGTGCCGAGGCTGATGGTCTGCATGACTTCGGGCAGCCACTCGCGCGGCATGAAACAACCGCTGATGCCCGCCATCGTGATGACCAGAAAGTTCGCATACGCAGAGACCTGCGAATCCGTCCGCACCAGCGTGGCGATCAGCAGACCCATGCCCGTTGCGGATAACGACGTGCAGGCGACGATCGGAAATAACAGCCACGGCTGGCTGCCCCAGGACATCCCAAACAACAGCCGGCCAAAGAGGAACAGGGCAGCGCTCTGAGCGAGCGAGATCACCAGGAACGGGATCGTCTTTCCAAGTACCAGATCGATCGCGCTGATCGGGGCGATCCGCAGCCGCCGTAACGTTCCCAGTTCTCGCTCGGCGATGAACGATCGCCCCATGATCGGTACCAGGAAGAACGCAAACATCACGGTGTAGGCTGGAACCAGCGTCTGATAAACCGGATTGGCCGGTTCGGCTTCACGGCCTGCTTCGGCCACTTCAGTCGTTGCAGTTTTGTTTTCTGAATCGACCGGCGTTGTGGAATTTGCATCGGTCGTTGTCGTCAGCTCATCGGTTGATCGTGGCTCCGTGGCTTCACTCGACGAATTGCCCATCAGAAGATCGGCAACCTTCGACGGCACGGTCGATCGCCGAGCGGCATCGGGCAGCACCGCCTGCAACGTGCAGAACAGCACAAGCTGATCAACAACAGAATGGACCATCGCCGCAGCCGGGCGGCTGAGAATCTGGATGTCGACGTCCTTCAGCGAAATTTTCATCCGAGCTTCGCTGACGTCGAAGATGTCCTGCGGATTCAGTGTCGCGACTGTCGATTCAAACTGCTTGCCAATGACGACGGCGGCTGTGATGTCGCGATCATTCAGTCGTTCTTCAGCTTCCGCGAGAGTCGCTACGCGAACGGTTTTGATTCCGTCGATCGCCTGCATCCTCGAGAAGATCAAATCCGAATGGTGGCTTTCGCAGTTGTCGACGACTCCCAGCTTGAGAAGCTGATTGTCGTTGCGCCAACCGAGCAACCTTCCCGTCGACAGGCCGAGGATGCAGATAAACGCCATCGGCAGAAGCAGCAACACGACGAGCGCCCGCCGGTCACGAACCAGCAGCGTCAGGTCTTTGCGAGTGATTTCAAGAAATCCCATCTTCAATCCCGCAATCGACGGCCGGTGAGTTCGAGGAAAAGTCGTTCGAGATTCGAATCGTTGGTCGTGACGGACAGAACGCTGCAACCCTGGGCGGTCGCGACGTTGACGATCTGACCGAGCAACCCGCAAAGATCCGCGTTGTCGCTGGCTGTGACTCTGGTTCGGATGACTGTTGTAAAATCGGCGGTGGAGTTTTGAGTTGGCGGTTCAACGCCCGCGACGCCTTCGATGGCCGACAGGCTGGCTGCCAGCGGCGACGCATTGCCAGCAAAACGAAGTCGAATGTCAATTGGCAGTTTGCCGAGCAGTTCTTCCTGAGTGCCGCTTGTCACTAACTGACCGTGATCAATGATGGCGACTCGATCCGAGATGACTTCGACTTCTTCCATATAGTGGCTGGCGTAGAGCACGGTCACGCCGTCGTCGCGAAGCTGCCGCACGCAGTCCAGCAGGTACGCTCGTGATTGAGGGTCGACGCCGACCGTCGGCTCATCGAGCATCAGCAGGTTTGGTTCATGGAGAAGTCCGCACGCAAAATTCAGGCGGCGCTTCATACCTCCGGAAAAAGTCTTCGCGAATCTTGCGGCGTTGGCCGTAAGCCCGGATCGATCCAAAGCGAACCGGATTCGCTGGTCAAGTTGCTGACCTCGCAGACCGTAGAGACGACCGAAGAACGTCAGATTTTCGTGAGCCGTTAAATCCGGATAAATCGCCAAATCCTGCGGGACGACTCCGAGTTCCGTTTTCAGCGCCGTCGAATTTCTGGTGACCGCTTCGCCGCGGTATCGAAGGTGCCCGTCGTCCGGTGTCAACAGACCCGCGATGATTGACATGGTCGTCGTTTTGCCGGCTCCATTCGGCCCGAGCAGACCGAGGACTTCGCCCGTACGAATCTCGAAGCTGAGATCATTCACCGCAACGTGCCCGTTGAAGCTCTTTCGAATTCGGTCAACCTCAAGCAGATTCACGAAAGACTCCAGTGACTTACGGCAAGTGGCACTCCTGTGTTGCCGGAGAATCCGCGCAAAGTCTGCGGGATGTTCGTCTCACTCTCTCATCGGACCGATAATCGCCTGACTCAACCGGACTGTTCCGAACGGGACAATCCTGCGACTCAAAGTGGGGATGACGCCGTCTTGCGCGGTTGCTCTGCCGCGTCCCGTTATGCAGTTTCGAACTCAATTCGAAAGTCGACTTATTACAGTTAAGCCAGTCGATCCTTCCTGATGATTTCGCGAATCGGTAGCATGGGCACACGTCGATCTGATCATGGCAGCTTCCCTGTGGTACGACGGAAGCCGGGCCAGGCAAAGTGCCGATAAGGAGCGACGTCCTGCAACACTGTCCCGCACCGCACCGGTCCGTTGGAGTTTCGCCAGTATTATGACCCTGCAAACGACTCATCCAAAAACGACAGCCTCCGCATTTCAGTTCAGTCGCCTCGTGAATGGTCGTCCTGAGAAACGCAGCAACCTCGCGGACGCCATGCAGACCGACGAACTGGTCAATGCGACGTGGATGTTCGTCTCGCCGCACGACGACGATCTCTGCATCGGAGCCGGGCTCTTGATGCAGGCCGCCGTGCAGGCGGGAGTCGAAGTGCAGGTCGTTATCGTGACCGACGGGTGTCTCGGTTATTGCGGATCCGAGCAGAAGGGCGGCATCATCGAAATTCGTCGTCAGGAAACGCTGCGGTCTTTCGAGGTGCTCGGCATTCCTGAAAGTCATGTGAACTTTCTGGGATTTCCAGACGGTGGCCTGACTCGATTCATCGGGCGTCGACCGGCGGCAGAAGGTGAGCCGACCGTCGGCGGTTACACGGGATTGCAGAACGCTTTCACTCATTCGCTGCGCGATCTGCGACCATCGCGGGTTTTCGTCCCGACAAAGATGGACCTGCACCCGGATCATCAGATTACACACAACGAGTTGATGATCAGCCTGTTTCACGCCTCAGGAAAAATCTGGCCGGAACTCGGCGACCCGCTGGACGTTCCGAAGGTCCACGAAATGGCGGTCTACTGCGATTTTCCGTCGGACCCGCATCTCGAAATTGTCGGAGACGCCGCTGCCTTTGAAGTTAAGCTGCAAAGTATTCTGGCCTACGAATCTCAGTTACAGATTGCGGAACTCGTCCAGCAGATTCGAGAAGACGGTCCGTATGAATATATTCGAGACGTCGAGTTCCAACTGTATTCACCGAGGCGATATCGGTCGTTATTCTCACCGAAGAGTTAACCGGACGGGAATCCGTCGACCAGACTGAGCTCTTGAGGGGGGATCGAAGAAGCAATGTCCGAATCGCTGCGTGGGCATTTTCTGATCGCCTCGAAGAACCTGCGGGACCGCAATTTCTTCAAAGCTGTTGTGCTGATGCTTGAGCACAACGACGACGGCGCGATGGGCGTTGTTATCAACCACCCGATGGACGTTAGCGTTTCGACGGCGCTGTCGAAGCATTTCGAAATGTCGCGAGCCGGTCAGTGCCTGTTGGCAGGCGGCCCGGTCGAAGAGAATGCTCTGCTGATTCTGCACAACTCGACGGACTATGACCAGGAGCACGATCCCGTCGTTCCAGGCGTTTTTGTCGGAACCAGTCCCGATGTCTTCGAGAAGGTTGTCGAGTCCTCGCTTCAGGATGACGACTCCGGCAACGACTTTCAGTTCCGCATCTACGCCGGGTATTCCGGCTGGGGAGCAGGGCAGCTCGAACAGGAAATGAACCACGGTGACTGGTTCACGCT
>JADHNX010000400.1 GCA_016779365.1 Planctomycetaceae bacterium | reverse complement strand
GAAAGAGTCGCTGCTGCTGGCTCGTTCCCAAATCCAGCAGGCATCTTTCACGACCGACTCAACCGAGCGTCAGTAGTCATCTTTGACGCGACTGTCTGCTGGCAGAGTGCCTGATGTCGTATTCCTGATTTTGTCCGTTAGCCGTCATCGACCGACAAAGCCACCATCGTAAAAGCCGAAAGCGGCCGGCCTTTCGTCGGAAAGGTCGACCGCCTGGTCAGGTTCGAAGGTTGTTTGCGGTTTGACTATGAGCCCGCGCCGGCTTCAGGTGAACCGGCTGGTGGTTTGCCGTTTTTCCACGGGCCGGCCAGAGACATGTAGTCAGGTTCTTCGAGCAGGCTGCCGTGGTCGCCGGCTTTCCAGCCAGCGATGTGGTTTGGCTTCTGACGTTCGTGGGATTTCTTTTCCCATTTCTTTGACCAGTCTCCGTTTCCGTCGCTGATCGTGCCGGTTTCTGCGTCGAAGTGGAAGACCTTGCCTTTGCGGTAACTCTGAGCGCCCAGATTCACGACAGCGATCGCGGCAGCACCCAGATCCGGCGGGTTGTTGCAGGCTTGCTGATCACCTTTGGCCATCGCGTCGAGCCAGTTACCAAAGTGAGCGTAGGTTGTGTTGTCGACGGTGCCTGTTGGAATCGTTTCGGCTTTGAGCTTGCTGTCGCGAGTGACCTGAGGACGCTCGGGAACAAACTGAAAACTGTCGAAGCCTTCGCCGTTTCCAAAGATGAACGACCCGTGGTGACCTCGGATGAGCTGCTGAATGCGGCTTTCCTGGTTGCACATCGTCGAGCTGACCAGGCCCTGCACGCCTTCGGGGAAGTCGGCAGCGACGGTGGCCACGTCCGGTACATCGCGACCGTCATACTCCATGAAGATGCCGCCCGCGCCGACGACTCGGCCAGGGAAGCGAAGGCCCGTTGCTTTGAGCATCGCCGTCGTTCGGTGAACGAACAGGTCTGTGTACATGCCTGAGCCGAAGTCCCAGAATCGCCGCCACTGTTTGTAGACAGCTCGGTCGAAGTCGCGTTGAGGGGCCAGTCCTTCCTTGACTCCCAGCCACCGCTGCCAGTCGATGTTGCGAGGGTTCATCGCTTCTTCGAGTTTGTAGTATCGCCACTGTCCCTGAGCTGAGTTTCGGAAATACTCGGTCTGGTACATCAGGACTTTGCCAAGCTTTCCATCCTGAAGCAGGCCTCGAACCTGGTCCCACAACGGCAGACTGGTTGACTGCACGCCGACCTGCATGACCTTGCCGGTTTTCTGCCAGGCTTTGACAACTTCCAGGCCTTCTTCGACCGAGTGTGTCATCGGCTTTTCGCAGTAGACGTGGCAGCCGGCTTCCATTGCGTCGATGGTCTGCTTCGCGTGCCAGTGGTCCGGCGTGCCGATGCAGACGGCGTCGAGGTTTTCCTTTTCGAGCATCTCGGTGTAGTCGACGTAGCCTTTTGCGGCGTAGCCGGTTTCTTTCTGAATGTAGTCGGTCGTTTTGTCGCGATGGACGGAGTAAACGTCCGCAGCCGCGACGAGTTCGATGTTCGCTCCATCGTTGTGATGCTTGCAGAGCGTCTTAACGTGAGCGCCGAATCCGCGTCCGCCGGGGCCGATGAATCCGATGCGGAGTCGTTCGTTCGACCCTTTCGCTCGTGCCGGAGCCGGAGCGGCGAGTGATGCAACAGCGGTGGCTGCGGCAACGGTGCCTGTGGTTTTCAGAAATCCTCGACGGCTGACATCACTCATGGAATCACTCCGGAAGTTAGGTTCGTGAAAATTGAGACGGAACGAGCAGGCTCTCGCGAAAACAGACTGTCAACGTTGCTCGAAGGTCTGGCGTGGCGTTTACGGCAAGCCGGAGATTCTCGGAAGTCGCCGTTCATCGTTCAACGATGACGTACCGTTTTGCGGGTGCGAGCAGACAATTCGGTCGCTTCAATTTCGGCGACAATCCAGCTAGCTTCACCTTTGAACCGGGCGCGTACCGCGTCCGAATGTTGAATCCTCAATTCAAAGTCTAATCACAGAGCCATGTCGACAACCTGCCCGCAACTTGATGAATCACTCCGTCCCTTGTTCTGGAAATTCGGCAGATTGTCACTGGCGATGGCCGGTGTGCTGCTTTCAGTTTCCGGTTGCACTCAATCTGGCGACAGCGAAACGGCTGTCCCACCCGTGCCGGTTGCCGACTCGAAGGTGTCTGTTCCGGAACCGGCAGAGCAGGGCGGTAACGGGAAATCGAAGCATCGCCATTACGAAGGGATCGGGTTTGCGATTCCAGATTCCTGGCAGGAGTTGGCGGGACAGCAGATGGTCGATTCGAAATACATCATCCCGACCGAACACGGCGAAATGGAGATGACGCTGACGTCGATGGGCGGCGGCATTGAGGCAAACCTCAACCGCTGGGTTGGACAGGTTGGCCGCGAGCCGGGCGAGGAACCGACCTGGTCAACGGTCGATGTCGCGGGTATCGAATCCCGGAAGGTCGACGTTCGAGGCTCGTTCAACTCAACCGTCGGCTCGAATCCCGGCGCGAAAGAAGACTGGCGTCTGATCGGAATCGCTGTCCCGCTGCCGAGAGACTTTTTCATCAAGCTTGTCGGGCCGCGTGAAGCTGTCGTCGAGTTTAAAGATGAGCTGGACGCATTTTTGAAGACGGCTCACCTGGATCACTGAACATCGAACAGCAACTCTCAACTCTCAACTCAAAATGAAACTCACATTTCACGGTGCGGCGGGCGAGGTCACGGGGAGTCAGCATTTGATCGAGGCTGGCGACCGGCGGATCCTGCTGGACTGTGGACTGTTTCAGGGGCGCCGGGCGGAGTCTCGCGCGAAGAACGAGCAGTTTCATTGTCGACCGGCCGAGATTGATGCCGTCATTCTTTCGCACGCCCACATTGATCACAGCGGGAATCTGCCGGGACTCTACAAGGCCGGGTTTCGCGGAGACGTTTTCTGTACAGCCGCGACGATGGATGTCGCGCAGCTCATGCTGGAAGACAGCGCGAAGATTCAGGAAGAGGACGCTCGGTATCTCGCGGAGAAGTTTGGCAACGACCATCCGGGAGCTGAGCCGCTTTACACCCGCGAGCACGTCGAAGCTCTGCTGCGGCAGTTTCAGCCGCTCAGCTTTCACGAGTGGCACAACCTGGCGAGCGACGTGCGGATTCGGTTTTCAGATTCCGGGCACATTCTCGGGTCCGCGATCACCGAGATCGAGATCATCGAGAACGACGAAAGCCGCCGCATCGTCTTTACCGGCGATCTTGGTCGGCGCGGGCTGCCGCTGCTGCGTGATCCGGAAATCGTCGAAGGCTGCGACGTGCTGATTACTGAATCGACGTACGGAAACCGGGTTCATCCTTCTGCCAGCGATATCAAGGGTGAACTGCTTCGCATCATTAAAGAAGCGTTGGTCGTCGGCGGGCGAGTGATTATTCCAGCCTTCAGCCTCGGTCGAACTCAGCACCTGGTCTACTTTCTGAACGAGCTTCACAACGAAGGCAAACTGCCGAACGTTCCGATCTTTGTCGATAGCCCGTTGGCTCGACGCGTGACGCGAGTCTACCGCGACCACAAAGAGATCATGGACGCCGAGGTTCAGCAGATGCTGCGTCACGATCGGGATCCGTTCGGTTTTCCGGGGATGACCTACGTCGCGACGCAGCGCGAAAGTATGGAGCTGAATCATCGTCAGGGACCGTTCGTTGTAATTTCGGCGAGCGGGATGTGCGAGAGCGGTCGGGTTGTGCATCACCTGAAACATGCGGTTTCGAATCCAGAGAACACGATCGTGCTGATCGGTTTTCAGGGGCGACACACGGTCGGGCGAAGAATTGCGGAACGGCAACCGTCTGTGAAATTCTTCGATAAGGAGTATCCTCTGCGAGCCAACGTTGAAGTCCTGAGCGGTTTGTCGGCCCACGCGGATGCTCAGGACTTTCGATGGTGGTTCGAGAAAATGCACGCGACGTCGAGCATCGGGCAGGCGTTCATTGTTCACGGCGAGGCAGAGCAGGCGAGGGCTCAGGCACAGGTGCTGGAAGAATTCTGCGACGAACCGCCGATCATTCCTGAGCCGCATGTCGCCTACGAAGTTTGATTTGAGCAAGGTATCAATACGTGAATTGGGACGACCTCAGAGGACATCGCGACCAGATTGAGATGCTGCGCCGATCGATCGCGCGCGGACGGCAGGCTCATGCGTATCTGTTTGCAGGGGCGCCAGGGATCGGCAAGTCGAGGTTCGCTCGGATTTTTGCTCAATGCCTTTTCTGCGAGAAACACGACGATACGGAATTGCTGGCGTGCGGAGACTGCTCGCCCTGCCGGCAGATGAACGCCGGATCGCATCCCGACTACTTTGCGATCGGCTGTCCGGAAGGGAAGAACGAAATTCCCGTCAGCGTGTTTTACGGTGACAAAGAACGTCGTGGTCAGGAAGGTCTTATCCATGACCTTTCCTTACGCCCGATGGCCGGTTCTCGACGTATTGCCGTACTTGACGATGCCAACCGCATGAACGAGGAAGGTGCCAATGCGATGCTCAAGACGCTCGAAGAGCCGCCACCGAATTCGATGCTGATTTTGATCGCCGACAATCTTGACGCACTGCTGCCGACGATTCGGTCGCGATGTCAGCTCGTTCGGTTTTCACCGCTGGCTGCGAACGACGTTTCTGATCTGTTGCTCAAAAACGAGGTGGCGTCGACACCTGAAGAAGCGGCGGCTGCGGCGGCCATGTCGGAAGGAAGTCTGCACATCGCTTCACAGTTGTTGAATCCGGCGCTGCGATCTCTTCGGCTGAATCTTTACGCCGCTCTGGCAACGGCTGACTTGCGGCCAATCGAAGTCGCGAAGGCAATGACGGCTGGCATCGACGAACTCGGCGGCGACACGAACGAGCAACGTCGCAACGCCGGCTGGTTGATTCGGTTTGCTCAGGAGTTTTACCGGCAAACCGTGCTGCAGCTTTCCGGGGATGACCAGCCGACCGGGCAAGGCTCAGAGATCATTGCTCGGTTCACGAAGCTGCTGGCCGCGCGAGGCTCCAAAGGTCTTGAGCTGGCAATGGAACTTTTCGATCGTTGCGTCCTCGCTGAAGATCACATCAGCTGGAACGTCGCTCCGGCAAAGACGATGGATTCCCTGTTTGACGACCTCGCCAGAACGACGCGAACTCGGCTTCGGTCTGCTCGGTAGTGCTGGCTCAATTCGAAATGGTAAGGACTGTATCGTGAATAAGTTCCCGACAATGATCAGAAAAATCTAACCACAGAGGCTCAGAGACACAGAGAAGAACTCTCCGGTCAAACTCTGTGTCTCTGTGCCTCTGTGGTTAGAATCGGGAAGTTGTTCTCGACACGTTCCTGAGTGGAACAAGGTGACTTGCGATGAGTATTGAACTCCCCGAACCGCTCGATGTCATCGCCGTAGGGGCTCACCCTGACGATGTTGAGATTGCCATCGGCGGAACGCTGGCTTCGCTGGTGAAGCAGGGCTATCGAGTTGGCATTGTGGATCTGACAGACGGAGAACCAACTCCGGGCAGCCCCGGTCCGGAAGTTCGTCTGG
>JADHNX010000399.1 GCA_016779365.1 Planctomycetaceae bacterium | reverse complement strand
CGGAGTCGACGTAACCCTTCTGAACGAATCGTGTCGCCGCCAGGTGAAGGTGCAAAGAGTTGAGCCAGAAATCGAAGACGATGTCGCTGGTCATCGGCTGGCGTGAATGGGTCGAACTGCCGGACCTCAGGATTCGCCGCATCAAGGCCAAAATCGATACCGGTGCCCGATCTTCGTCGCTGCATGCGTTTGACATTTCGACATTCGATCGGGACGGCAAAACGTTCGCTCGATTCAAAGTGCATCCGATTCAGAGGAACTCGAGAAAGACAGTCACGTGTGAGGCTGAAGTTCTCGAAGTCCGGCAAGTTAAGAGTTCCTCCGGTCACGCGCAGAAGCGGATCGTCATCGTGACGACAGTGGAAGTGCTCGGTGAAGCATGGCCGATTGAACTGACGCTGGCGAATCGTGCCGAAATGGGTTTCCGCATGCTGCTGGGGCGTGAAGCCGTTCGGGGCCGTTTTCTGGTCGACGCCGGTATTAGTTTTTACGACGGAGAGCCAAAGAAGAAGGTGAAGACAAAGAATGTGGCGAAGAAGTCACGGCCCGTTGACGAAGAAGAATAGCGACGAAAGAAATCGTTGAGCGGTTCATTGGTAAGCAAACCTGATCGTCAAACGAGCTGTTTCCTGAACGAAAGACTGACCGATGAAGCTTGGCATCCTTTCCTGCAGCACGAATTGCTACAGCACGCGTCGGCTGCGCGAGGCCGCCGTTCAACGAGGGCACAAGGTCAAAGTGCTCAATACGTTGAAATTCGCCATTGATCTCGACAAAGCCGACCCTGACCTTTACTTCCGAACGAAACAGCTCAGTCATTACGACGCCGTGCTGCCGAGAATTGGAGCGTCGATCACCTACTTCGGCACAGCCGTCGTGCGGCAGTTCGAGCAGATGGACGTTTTCTGCGCGAACTCGTCCGGAGGAATTTCGAATTCGCGGGACAAGCTGCGAAGTCTGCAGATTCTCAGCCGCCACAACATCGGAATCCCAAGGACGACATTCGTCAAAGACAAAAAAGACGTCTTGCCAGCGATCGAAAGAGTCGGCGGCGCGCCGGTCATTATCAAGCTGCTGGAAGGAACGCAGGGAGTCGGTGTGATTCTGGCCGAATCGGTGAAGATGGCCGAAGCCATCATCGAAACGTTGCAGAGTACCAAGCAGAACGTGCTGATTCAGAAGTTTGTGGCCGAAAGCAAAGGCCGCGACGTAAGAGCTTTTGTCGTCGGTGACCAGGTCGTAGCGGCGATGCGTCGTGTCGCACAGGGGCAGGAGTTCCGCAGCAACGTTCATCGTGGCGGAAGGACAGAGCTGGTCGAACTTGACGATCATTACAGCGAAGCTGCCGTCCGGGCTGCCCAGATCATGGGACTGCGAGTTGCTGGTGTCGACATGCTGGAGAGCAAAACCGGCCCGCAGATCATGGAAGTTAATTCGTCGCCAGGTCTGGAAGGCATCGAAACCTGCACGCAGCTCGACGTCGCCGGGGCCATTATCGATTTCATTGCCGCTCAGGTGGATTTTCCGGAAATTGATTTGCGGCAGCGGCTGACCGTCAGCAAAGGCTACGGCGTCACAGAGATTCACGTTCCGGAAGGCTCGGAATACGTCGGGCGGACGATTGCCGAATCGGGCCTGCGTGAAAAAGATGTCAACGCACTGACTCTGAACCGTGCCACAATGGTCATCCCGAACCCGCGGGCCGATCGCAAGCTGGAGCCCGGCGATCGGCTCCTGTGCTTCGGCAAGCTTGAATCGATGCGGGCAATGGTTCCAAAGAAGATTCGTAATCAGCGTCAACCCGACGTTCAGGAGTTGCCGCATCAGGATACCGTCGAAGACGAAGTAACTGCTGGCTGACCGTTTGCGAAAAGTGCCCGCACTCGTCTCATCAAGGCACGTTCTCGTCAATCGTCGGCTTTCGGCTGGAAACAGGAAATGGGCAGAGAACTCAAACCAATCGATGAGTGGAATGGAGAATCGATTGCTCCTGGCGAGTCGTGTGATGTCACTCTGGCCGTCAGCGAAAGCTACTCCGGAATGAATGTCGAGATTCCTCTACGGATTCAACGGGCCGTGGAACCGGGGCCCGTTGTGTTTGTCACGGCGGCGTTGCACGGCGACGAGATCAACGGCACCGGTGCCGTGCGAATGCTTGCTCAGGATAAGTCGTTTCAGCTTTTGCGAGGGGCAGTGATTCTCGTGCCGGTGTTGAATATTCTCGCCTTCGATCGACACTCGCGCTACCTTCCGGACCGGCGAGACCTGAATCGTTGTTTCCCTGGCAGCAAGACAGGCACGCTGGCAAGTCGAATGGCCAGGACACTGTTCGATGAAATTGTCATGCGGGCTGACTACGGCATCGACCTTCACACAGCGGCTGTTCGACGCACGAATTATCCCAACGTTCGTGGCGACATGAGCGATCCGGAAACTCAGCGAATTGCCGAAGCATTTGGATGTGAGGTCATCCTTAACGGCAAAGGGCCTCCGGGAGCATTCAGACGCGAAGCATGTCGGGCTGGCTGTTCGACGATCATCATGGAAGGCGGCGAAGTCTGGAAAGTCGAGCCCGGCATTGTGGATACCACCGTTAAGGGAATCAGGAATGTTCTCCGCAAGCTGGAGATGCTGGACGGCGAGCCGGAACGACCGGACTATCAGGTTGTCCTGGAACGGACGACCTGGGTCAGGGCTGAGTATGGCGGATTTCTTCAGTTTCATGTTCAGCCCGGCGAAGTGGTCAGCAAAGGTCAACCACTGACAACCAACACCAACCTGCTGGGCCGCGATGCCAAACAGCTCGTCGCTCCTTTCAACGGAATCATTCTAGGAATGGTCACCTTGCCCGCCGTCAGTCCGGGAGAACCGGTCTGTCATATTGGTAAGTTGCCAAAAGGCATAAAGCCCGAAGCTTTGCGGAAGCAGAGGAAACTGGATGACGGATTCGAAGAAAGCGTTCTTGACGAGCTTGCCACAAACGTGATGGTGGTGGAACCTGACAACGCTTGACGATGGCAATCGTTGGCCAACGATTTTCGTGAGAAAATGACGTGACCTCTCTTTATCGTCAGTTTGCCGGTCGGTTGGTTTTTCTCTGACAGCCAATGCGCGACACTCGGAACGTTCTCTCAATTCAAAATGAAAGTAGCAAGATGCCCCCTTGGGTAAGTGATGTGATCGAGATCGGAATCGCTTTGATTCTGGTTGCATTGAACGGATTTTTTGTTGCTGCCGAGTTCGCTCTGGTCAAAGTTCGTCCCAGTCGAATTGACGAATTCATTGAGGCTGGGCGACCGTTTGCCAAATCAGCCAGGTGGCTTGTCGATCGTATGGAACAATCGCTGTCTGCCTGCCAGCTTGGCATCACAATGGCTTCACTGGCGATCGGCTGGGTCGGAGAACCGGTCTTCGAAGAGCTTCTGAGTCCGGTTTTTCACTTCGCCAGCATCCCCACTGCAGCCGCCCATACGCTGTCGGTGATTTTTGCTTTTACGATCATCACGGCGTTGCACCTCGTCGCTGGCGAACAGGCTCCTAAGATTTTTGCGATTCGTCGAGCAGAGGACATGCTGCTGTGGTGTGCTCTGCCGATGAAAATGTTCTACATCTGTGCCTGGCCACTGATGGCAGCGCTCAACTGGGTTACTTCGGTGATCCTTTCGAAACTCGGTCTGGCTGGCGGCGAGAGCCATGACACCATCCATACCGAAACTGAACTTCAAACGCTGCTGGCAGCTTCTCACCAGCACGGCCACCTCTCGCGATCCGAACACTCGCTGATTGAAGCAGTCTTCCGTTTCGACGACATGATCTGTCGTCGAATTATGGTGCCGCGAAATGATGTCGAGTTTTTCGATATCAATGATTCGCCGCCGACATGTGTGGAGCTGGCCCGTCGCACAAAACACACGCGATATCCAGTGTGTAATGACTCGCTGGACGAAGTGCTCGGCGTCGTCCACATGAAGGATCTGATTGGCTTTGAAGTCAAGGACGACTTCGACTGGAAGTCGATCATGCGGCCTGTGCAGAAAGTGCCGGAGAACATGGCCATCAGCAAACTGCTGAAGCACTTCCAGGCCACCCACCAGCTTCTGGCATTCGTGATCGACGAATATGGCACGGTCATCGGTATCGTCACGCTGGAGAATGTTCTCGAAGAAATTATCGGAGACGTTGACGACGAGTTCGACAACGATGACCCACACATCGTTCCCAGTGGCCCTGGCCAGTTCATCCTTCGAGGCCGTACGCCACTCGAAGAAGCGTGCGAGAAATTCAACCTGACAGCACCCGATGCAGAAATCGACACTTTCGCTGGCCTGCTGGTCCACAAGGCTCAGCGAATTCTAAGCGTCGGCGACCGTCTCGATTTTGGTGAATGGACGGCAGAAGTGATCGAAGTTCGAGACGATCGCGCTCGCCGCATCCGAATGTCGCCCCGGTCGGTCAGCGACGATAACACAGAACAGCCTTCGTCCTCACCGGCTTAACGCGACAGCGGTGAAAGACTACGTTCAGGTCGCTTGAGCATCTCGAGGTAATAGACGGTAACTATAGACAAGTTCCACAATTCACTCTCCAAACACTTTTCGATTCAGCACCGCCCCATTCAACACTTTGATCTCGACAACCATCTTCGCTGGATTCTTCGTGAGTGTTAGCAAGATGTGGCTGTCTTCTCCTTTTAGAAACTTTGATTTGGAGTCCGGGTACTGATTACCTTTGCCGCTGAGTGATGTGACGTAGTACGTGAAACCATCGACCTCGGCAAGTTCGACGTAATAGCCGAAGCCTGTGATCGCAATGGTGCCTTTGCGAGGCATCTTATGCCATGCTCCACGCTCCTGAGCACGCATCGACCATTTCACTCGTTGTAGAGCGTCACAACGAACTTTCGTGACTGATTGGCAGCAGCTTTTGGTATCAGCCGAATTGTTCAGAGCCCTTCTTGAACGAATGAGAAGCCTGCCATGCCATTTCGAGAACCGAGATGTGATTGAGATCGAGTGCTACAAACCGGACGGCAAAACCAGGCACGTCGAAGTGCCATTTCCATTCATCGTCTGGTAACTAAAAGGAACGGCGGAAGGCTGTGGGATCGATGTCATAAACCAGCTGATCAAGCGGCTTGCTTCCACGTGGCCGCATATCCTTTTCGTGGCTGACGAGCACAGGCATGATAAGGAACTGAGCGGAAGCGTTCGCGGTAGTGGTCGATCAGTCGAGCATACGGCTTCACGCAGCCTTTGTTGCCCGCATCTCAAAGCTGATGCCTGTTGGAGATGTTGTCTCCAGCGGTCATCAGCAAATCCGGATTGTCTTGAATAATCGCCGAAAGGTCGGGCAGTCCTGGCCAGTCAGCAGCGACGGCCACTCCCCGACTGGCGTACGATTTCTCATACGCATCGCAGCTTGAATCAGCGAGTTTTGAGATAGGGAGCGTTGCAGACGGTTTTCATGAGTTCGGTGTCGAGGACGGATTGTTTCCAGGCGGTCATGGCAACTTCCTCAAGGGCGTCGTAGTTGTCGTATGCTCGATTGCTCCAGTGGTGGCTCTTGAGATAG
>JADHNX010000398.1 GCA_016779365.1 Planctomycetaceae bacterium | reverse complement strand
TGCATCAACTGCGGGACGAGATCCTGCCGGTGCTGCGTGAAGCGGAACAGCTCGCGCGTCGAAACTACGAAAACGGTGGAACTCCGTACTTCCTGGTGTTGCAGACGACCGGGCAATACCTCGATGCCCGGACGCGGGAGCTGCAGCTTGTTGCAGATGTCCGGCAAGCAGCTGCCGAACTCGACCGCAGCGTTGGACGCCGAATCACGACGGAGGCCAGCGTGGAAACCGTCACCGAACTTCCATCGGTGCCGGGTTTGTCGGACGACGAACCTGGGCTGATCCCCACCATCTTTTCCGTCGCCTATCAGGCCGCTGCCGACGCTGGTGCAAAGAAACACTCAATTGAGTTGGCACGGGACTCACAATCTCATGACGCGGCTGTAACCCTTCTGCAGATTCCGCTGCGTCTGACTCGGGACGAGACCGGCATCAAATCTGCGTTGACGGTCAGGAGTGACGATGACACGTCCAGAAAACAGAGCACGAAGAAACGTCACCAGCGTAAACAGAGCCAGAGCAATCGAGAATCGGGACAGGGCCGTTGGCAACCCACGAATCAGAAAGTGGAGCATGTGCAGGTCACAATTGACGTTCGGCTTGATCCTTCTCTGGTTCCTGCCGGGGTGCGGACCGCAGAAGGCGGCTCCGGCTCAGAAGACAGCACCGGCAAAGATTGAGCATCCGAACGAAGGCGACGCTTACCGCGTAGTCCTGACCGCAAAAGCCGAAGAGCGGCTGCAGATCAGTACGGCTCCGGTCGAGTTGAAGGCCGTTCCACGCACTCGCACGCTCGGAGGCATCATCGCTCTGCCGGACGGTGCCAGCGTTTTCGTGACGGCTCCAGTGGTTGGAATGCTGTTATCGAACGGCGAGGTGACGCCGTTGCCGGGACAGTTGGTGACTGCCGGTCAAACCGTGTTTCAATTACGTCCGCTGCTCTCACCCGAACGTGAAGTGCCAACCGCCGCCGAACGAGTCGCGATGGCCAATGCGAGGGCGTCTCTAATCACCTCTCAGATCACGGCGGATGGAGACGTGATGCAGGCGGCTGCTCAGGTCGAAGCGGCGACGATCGCGTTGGATCGTGCGAAGCGACTTCTCGCTGACAAAGCCGGCAGCGCGCGTGATGTGGACGATGCTCTGGCCCGTCTGGACATCGCTACCAAAGGACTCGAAGCAGCGCAGGCCCGGAAGTCGCTGCTCGACAAACTGACGCTCGAAGCCAACGAGGGTACGATCGAAAATATTCCAGTTCACGCTCCGCGCGACGGCATGCTGCGAACGGTTTCAGCGTCGGTTGGCCAGACGGTCAGCGTCGCGGCTCCGTTGTTTGAAGTCGTCGATCTGAAAACTCTGTGGGTGAGAGTCCCCGTCTATCCGGGTCAGAGAAACGAGTTCGTGACGAGCAGCAATGCTCTGGTGCGGGCTCTTGGGCACTCGTCGACCGAGGTTTCCGTAAAGCCAGTGAGTGCGCCGCCGAGTGCCGACCCGCTCGCTGCGACCGTCGATCTTTTCTACGAGCTGCCCAATGCCGACGGTCGCTTCCGACCCGGTGAGCGGGTCGAAGTCGTCCTGCCAGTGAAAGGCGAGACGGAAGCACTGGCGATCCCACGAGCTGCCGTTCTGCGTGATATTCACGGCGTCGCCTGGGTCTACGTGAACTCGGCCGAGCACACCTTCGAACGTCACCGCGTCGAAGTTCACTTCACCACCAAAGAAACCGCAGTCCTCAGTCACGGCCCCGAAGTCGGCACGCCCGTTGTGGTAGACGGAGCCGCCGAGCTATTCGGAACCGAATTCGGAGCGGGGAAGTAGTCCAGAGTTGAGTGGCCAGAGTCCAGAGGCAGGGAGGTTGCGCGTTGTTTCGTTTTGAGAAACTTGATGTGTGGCAGAAAGCAATCGTGTTTGCAGACAGCGTTTGCGCGGTGACGGCAACGTTTCCAAGCGATGAGCGTTTTGGACTGACTAATCAGATGCGTCGTGCGAGCGTGTCTGTGTCGTCGAACATCGCAGAAGGCAGTGGACGTTCAACAAACCCGGACTTCGCTCGGTTTGTGGAGATCGCTTACGCCTCGGTCATGGAAGTCGTTTCGCAATGTTACATCGCACACCGTCAAAAAATGCTCGGCGACGACCAGGTCGACACGATCAAACAACAGGCCGATGAATTAGCACGAATGCTCAGCCGGCTCCGAAATTCACTACGGGAACCGAAATGAACCCTCTCTGGACACTGGACTCTCGTCTCTGGACTTACACACCATGAACTGGCTCATCTCGACCGCTCTTCGATTTCGGACGCTGGTCGTCGCTGCCGCGATCGCGCTGATCGTTGTCGGGATCCGTACGGCGGACGATGTGCCGCTGGATGTGTTTCCCGAGTTCGCGCCGCCGCGCGTCGAGATTCAGACCGAAGCTCCGGGGCTTTCGACGGAAGAAGTCGAAGCGCTGGTCACGGTGCCGATCGAAAACTCGCTGAACGGGATTCCGTTTCTCGATCATGTGCGGTCGAAGTCGGTGCTGGGTCTGTCGTCGGTGCAGCTTTACTTCAAGCGTGGGTCAGACCTGATCACGGCGAGAAACCTCGTCAACGAGCGGTTGTCGCAGACCGCGGCCCGGCTGCCGAAAGTCGTTAATCCGCCGGTGATTCTGCCGCCTCTGTCGTCGCTGAGTCGGGCGATGAAGATTGGACTGTCTTCGGAAAAACTGTCGCAGATGGAGTTGACCGTTCTTTCGAAGTGGACGATCCGGCCTCGACTGATGGCGATTCCCGGAGTCGCCAACGTCGCGATCTGGGGTGACTACGACAAACAGTTTCAGGTGCTCGTTGATCCCGATCGGCTGCGTGCTCACGGCATCACTCTGAACACGGTCATGCTCGCGGTTGGGAATTCTGTCGAGCCAATTTCCGGTGGCTTCATCGACACCCCGAATCAGCGACTGGCCATTCGGCACACGTCTGCGGTGAAGAATCCGGAAGACCTGATGAACACGGTAGTCGCTCACAGAAACGGAGCACCGCTGCTGCTGGGCGACGTGGCCGAGGTGAAGATCGGATCGCCGCCGCCGATTGGTGACGCGATCATCAACGATGTGCCCGGCATTCTGTTGATCGTCGAGAAGCAGCCGTGGGCCAACACGCTGGACGTCACTCACGGTGTGGAAGAGGCGATGGCGCAGCTCGCGCCCGCGCTGCCGGATGTTGACGTCGACACGAAGATCTTCCGACCGGCGACGTTTATCGAACGCGCGCTCAAGAACCTGTCGCACTCGCTGATCATTGGCTGCGTGCTGGTGATCGTGGTGCTGGCTCTGTTTCTGTTTGACTGGCGAGCTGCCGTGATCAGCTCACTGGCGATTCCGCTGTCGCTCGTGGCCGCCGTGCTGGTGCTTTACTACCGAGGCGGGACGGTCAATACGATGGTGCTGGCAGGGTTGATCATCGCGCTGGGCGAGGTCGTCGATGACGCGATCATCGATGTCGAGAACATCCTGCGTCGGCTGCGGCTGAACCACGATGCCGGAAATCCGAATTCGGCGTTTCGAGTCGTGCTGGACGCGTCGCTCGAAGTAAGAAGTGCCGTCGTTTACGCGACGCTGATCGTCGTGCTGACGCTCGTGCCGGTGTTCTTTCTGGAGGGGCTCGCCGGTTCGTTCTTCCGACCGCTGGCAGCGTCATACATCCTCGCGATCCTCGCTTCGCTGGTCGTCGCGCTGACGATCACTCCGGCACTGTCGCTGATCCTGCTGCCGCGAACTGCCGACAGGAAACATCGCGATTCGCCACTGACGAGCCTGCTCAAACGCTGGTACGAAACCGTGCTGCCGTTACTGATCCGACGCCCGAAATCGATTATCGCGTTCGTGCTGCTGGTCTTCGTTGCTGCCGGAGTCGCCGTGCCGCAGCTTGGCGAAGAGCTGATGCCGAAGTTCAAAGAAACCGACTTCCTGATGCACTGGGTCGAGAAGCCCGGCATCGGCGTCGAAGCCATGAACCGCATCACGATCGCGGCGAGCAAAGAGCTGCGAGCGATCGACGGCGTCAACAATTTCGGGTCGCACATCGGCCGGGCGGAAGTCGCCGACGAAGTTTACGGCCCGAACTTCACCGAGTTGTGGATCAGTATCGACGAAGACGTCGATTACGACGAAACCGTGGCCAAAGTGCAGGAAGCTGTCGATGGTTATCCCGGCCTGTATCGCGACCTCCTGACATACCTGACCGAGCGGATCAAGGAAGTTCTGACCGGAGCGAGCGGGGCGATCGTCGTCCGCATCTACGGCCCGAATCTGGATGAGTTGAGAGCCACCGCGCAGGACGTCGCCGACGTGATGGGGACGGTCGAAGGCGTCACGAATCTGAAGGTCGAGCCGCAGGTGCTGATTCCTCAAATCGTGATCGATTTCAAACCGGAAGCCGCTGCACAGTTCGGCCTCTCACCCGGCGACGTTCGACGAGCGACAACGACGCTCATCCGAGGCACTCAAGTTGGCGAGATCTTCGAAGAGCAAAAAATCTTCCGCGTGATGGTGTGGGGTTCAGAATCTGTCCGTCGCGATGTGGACGTCCTGCGCGGCCTGATGCTCGACACGCCGTCTGGTGGGCAGGTCCCGCTCGAAGCCGTCGCCAGCATTTCAATTCAGCCTGCCGCAAACGCGATCCAGCGCATCGGCACGTCGCGCAAACTGGACGTCATCTGCAACGTCTCCGGTCGGGACCTCGGCAGCGTCGCGCAGGAGATCGAGCAGCGAGTCCTCGCCGACGTGGAATTCGAACAGGGCTATCACCCTGAGTTTCTCGGCGAGTACGCAGAAGCGAGAGCGTCCCGCCAGCGACTGCTCGGTCTGACTGCGTTTTCGCTGCTGGGCATCCTGCTGCTGTTGCAGTCGGACTTCGGTTCGATGCGACTGGTGCTGCTGATCTTCCTGACGCTGCCCTTCGCACTGGTCGGCGGCATCGCTGGAGCGTTTGCCTGTGGCGGAGTGATCTCGCTGGGCTCACTGATCGGCTTCGTGACAGTCCTCGGAGTCGCCGCGAGAAACGGCATCATGCTGGTCGATCACTACCGACACCTGCAGAACGAAGAGGGAGTTCCGTTCGGCCCGGACCTGATCATCCGAGGCGCCGCTGAACGCCTGGCCCCGATCCTGATGACTGCTCTGACAACCGGCCTCGCGCTCGTCCCGCTGATCGTGACGGGCAACAAACCGGGTCAGGAAATTGAATACCCGATGGCCTTCGTCATCCTCGGCGGCCTGGTCACCTCGACGCTGCTGAACCTGCTCGTCCTGCCGCCGCTGTTCGCGACGTTTGGGAATGTAAAAGTCTCAAACGAGCAACCAGACGGCACAGCGTCTACCACTTGAATACCACTTGAAGATGACGCGGTTTCCAATCGTGAGTACAGATTCTGAATGCACAAATCCGGCTTTCCGGATTCCGGCAGCCGAGGAGTAGTTGAAAGCGGAACACTCGATATAGAGTTTCGAGAAGCCTTCCGCGTTCTTGCCGGTTGTCGATGAAGCGATGGTACGTAAGGCCCAGGGGTAGAGTCCGTTTCCGCGATA
>JADHNX010000397.1 GCA_016779365.1 Planctomycetaceae bacterium | reverse complement strand
AATCGGTTGCTTGCCTGCACCCGGCAGCTGAGCGGGTTGCATGCCACGAGGAACTGAATCATCGCTCGCCATCAAACTCGGCGAACCGCTGTTTACGGTGGTTAGCTGCGGGGCGTCCAGTAATGGTGAATCGGCAATCGTTGTTCCCGGCGGCTGTTTCGGAGAATTAACCAACCCCGATACGGCAAAGACAAGAACCAGACAGCAAACCGACGCTGCCACCGCTATCCAACGAGCTGATCGGGGCAGCGGTAATGGCTCGACAGCAACCACCGCGTCAGGCATCGAGTAAACGGCATCAGGTTGAGGATGTTCGACTCCGGATCGATCAGCGTCCGCGCCAAGTGCAAGGCCCCACTGAAGCGCTCCGTGAAGGTCGACATACTGGAGATAAAACTGACGAGCCTCACGATTCGAGCGAATCGTATATTCTAGTTCTGCGAACTGCTCAAGTGTGATACGTCCTTCAAGCTGTAATTCCAGCAGCTCGATAAAGCCCGAGAGTTCAGTTTGTTGAAGTGGATTTGTCATCGAGGCGATCCTGCGGCTAGCCGCCGGTTAATGCACTCAAACAGAGTTTTACGAATTCGGCCGATCGACTGATAAACCGAGTTGATCGGTCGATCGAGCTGACGAGCAACGCCTTCTCCCGTGTTACCGGGCTGGTATCGCTGCTGGATTAGCTCTCGATCCGCAGATCGCAGGTTTTGCAGACACTCCTGCAGAGCTGCACGCCGAAGGTCGAGGTCATCTTCCTGCTCTTCAGATTCCTGCGCGATGACTTCTAAGAGGTCACCAGAAAATACCAGCTTGTTCGACCGCTTCCTGTCTCGATATTTCAGCACTTCGAAGTTGGCGATCTGAAACGACCACGCAACGAAGTTGGTACCCAGCTCGAACCGGTGAAACTTGTTCCAGATCACCACGTTGGTCTCCTGGAGAATCTCTTCGGCATCGTTCGGCGAACCCACCTGCTTCAGAATGTGCAGATAGAGCCGCCGCTGTATCCGACTGAAAAGTTGAACAAACTCTTCACTCGGCGTGAGCGGTAACTGGATGTCCGGAGATGACGCCACACTCAATTTCCGAATCACGAGAGACGTCAGCATTCAGTATCCGCCGCACTCTCTCTCACCGTATATGAAACGCGGGAGCCACCAGGGGCTCCCGCGCGTCGTCGTTCTTCGTCAGTAGCTGTGAAACTAGCTGATCAGTTCCTGGATCGGGGTTCCACCATTCGCAATTTTCATCGGACGGCCATTCTTTGACGTGTGAACCGTCGATGTTGGAATGCCCATTGCATGAGCGACTGTCGCCCAGATATCGCCCGGCAGATAGCTCTTGCTGACGCAGGCTGTACCGTCAGCGTTTGTTTCGCCGATGGCCTGGCCGTTGTTGAGTCCGCCGCCACCCATCATGACTGACCAACTGGCTGCCCAGTGATCGCGTCCAACGTTCTGGTTGATACGAGGAGTTCGAGCAAACTCGCCCATCCAGACGATCGAGACATCATCAATCATGCCACGCTGCGTCAGGTCAGTGACAAGGCCCGAAATTGCCGTGTCCATTTGAGGCAGGTTGTTGTTCTTCAGGGTGTTGAAGACATCGTTATGGAGGTCCCATCCGCCAACATTGACGCCGACTTCGATGAACGGAACGCCGACTTCGACGAGACGTCGAGCCATCAGAAGGCTGCGGCCAAAACCGCCAGCGTTTCGCATCATCATGCCGCCATTGCCAGCTGGAGGACCACCCGTGTAGAGATCGAGAATCTCCTGTGGCTCGCTGGTTACATCGAAGGCCTTCATCTGCTCAGAAGTCATCAGGTTGACGGCCTTCTTGTAGATGTTCTTGTGATCCTGAGGCAGATCACCTCGCTTGGACTTGATGAAGTTGTCCTCGATCACGCCGAGCATCGAAAGACGCTGCCCCAGACGATCACGTCCCAGACCTCCAACATCCGCATTGGAGATACGACCATTACCATCGACCACGAATGGGGCATTGGTCGTTCCCATGTATCCCGGGCTACCGCTCGGAGCGTTGATCGAGATGAATCCTGGGATTTCCAGATCCTGTCGCTTTGATCCGGCTTCGTGAGCGACAACGGAACCAAAGGTTGGATGCACAACGGTCGGATTCGGAACGAATCCCGTGTGCATGAAGTATCGACCGCGTCCATGATCGGCTTCGCGGGTGCTCATCGAGCGAACGATCGAGAGCTTGTCGAAGACTTTGGCGGTCTTAGGCATGTGCTCGGTGATCTGGACGCCAGGAGCGGCGGTGTCGATCGGCTTGAACTCGCCACCATTTTTCGAACCAGGTTTCAGATCCCAGATATCGATCGTCGGTGGTCCACCGCTACACCACAGCAGGATGCAGGCTTTGTTGTTTTTACGAGCGGTCGCAGCATTCGCTTTAATGTGCTCGATAAAATTCATCGCCGGAATCGTCGCGGCGGCGCCAGCCATGTGGCTCATGAAATGCCGTCGTGACATTCCGTTGGGAGTTGGAAGATGCATCGTGATGCCCTTCTAAAAGGAAAAGGAGTTACCGCAAAGTCGGCGTGAGAGTCGCAAAACATAAGGCATGAGTCTACGAAACGCTCGTCCCGGATGGAACCACAAGCAGAGAACGCGTTTGACCTGCATCTCTGGTCGGTCATAGGTTTTACCGGGAGCGGTCTGGAATAGTTCGGAACAAAACGGGAAGATTCGTGAGACATCTGCCGAACCTTCGGGAGATCTGACAACCACCCGAACCGTAAATGATTGACAACAAAGAAGTTACAGCGCACTCTCTCCAGAGACAATTTCCGACGAACCGGGCATGTTCAACGCTGTCCATTTTCAGAAACTGGGTCAAAATGAACGCTACCGACCTCACCAATCGAGTTGCCGTTGTCACCGGAGGGTCCAGCGGAATAGGTCGAGCATCAGCGGCGGCTCTTGCCGAAGCCGGCGCCAGGGTTGTCGTGGCCGACTATTCGCTTCTAAGTGAGAATGACGAGCCGTTTCAGGCCCTCGGGATTGAGCAGCAAGCTTGTGATGTTCGATCCGAGCGAGAGCTGAAAATGCTGATGACCCACGCCGCAACACTGACGGGTCGAATTGACATCCTCGTCAACAACGCTGGCATCGGCATGGTCAAGCAGATCGACGAAGTCTCGGAAGAGGACTGGGACGCCTGCATCGACACCAACGTCAAAGCTGCTTTTTTCGGGTCCAAGCACGCAATCCGGCATATGACCGCCGACGGACTTGGGGGAAGCATTGTCAACATCTGCAGCAACGCTGGAATCCTGCCGCGAGCCCACGACCCGGTTTACTCGATCAGCAAACTGGCGTTGTCCGGACTGACAAAATCCCTGGCACTGTGCCACTCAAAGGACCGAATTCGAATTAACGGAGTCTGCCCCGGCCCGGTCGGCGGTACTCGGATGATTGAATCTGAGATTGACATGGCAGAAGACCGTGACGCCGCCATTCAACGACTCATTGCCGCCAGCCCCGCCGCTCTGGCTCATGGTCGGATGATCGACGTTGACGAGGTCGCTCAGGCGGTGTTGTACCTGGTCAGCGATGCAGCAATCATGGTGACAGGAACGCTGATCGCCATCGATGGCGGAAAATCACTCGGAGTCCCACCTCAAGCCGTGTAGAGAAAAAAGAAATATTGGTTATGAAAATCCTCTCCTGCGATCAGTTGACCAGTAAGAAATGCGTCCCGTGCGAAGGCAGCGTTCCAAAGTTTTCTGCCAAAGAAGCCGCAAATCAGATCCAGCATCTCGACGGCTGGGAACTCACGCACAATAACGAGAGGATTCGCAAGTCGTGGGTCGTCACCAACTTTCTGGCAGCGATGAGCTTCTTCGAAAAAGTGGCGGAAATTTCCGAAGCCGAGGGCCATCATCCAGACCTGCACCTGGTTCAGTATCGCAACGTGACGATCGAACTGTGGACACACGCCATCGGCGGCTTGTCTGAAAACGATTTCATCTGTGCTGCCAAAATTGACGAATTGCCCATCGACCTGAAACCCTGACACGGCCATTGGCAACGGAATCGGCGAGCAACTCATTAGAACATGCCTGTGGGACGCAGGTTTGAAACGACCAAAGGAGTGACCATGAGAAATCTACGATCCAATAAAAGTGCTTCGCTGCGGCACTTTGTGTTGTTGCTTCTTCCTGTTGTGATCTCTGGTTGCGGCCCGATGTGGTACGGGGCTCCGCCTCCGACTTACCCGCCCGGCCAGGGGCTGCCACCAGCGCCGTTTCAGCAGCCGACAATGGTTCCGGGCAACCCGGCGCCTTTGCAGGTTCCGGCAGGTGCAGTTCCCGGTGGATCGCCGCCGTCAACGTTTCAAGGCGGATCGGTCGGTAGCTTGAACGAAGTTCCGAGCGCTTCCGCCGAGCAGGTTCTCACCGTACCAACACCAAAGTCAACATACCTTTACCACGACGTTCAGCAGGGCGAATCGCTGTCGAGCATCGCGAAAAAGTACGGCGTGGCTCTCGAAGATCTCAAAGCCGCGAACGTCTTTGACAATAATCCCGTACTCAAACCCGGCGACCTGATTCTGATTCCGTAAGCAGACACAGGGCCAGTTTTCCCTCCACGTTGAGAACCGGCTCCACCGTCTTAAATCTACGCTTCATTTTACTCGACTGGTCAGGAGTACTTCCGTGACTCATCAGCAACTCTGGGCTCCCTGGCGGCTGGCGTACGTTCAGAATTCTGATCCGGCAGAAAAGGCTCCGTCAAAACCAGGATGCTTCCTTTGCCACTACCGCGACGACGACAAGATCAACGATTCGAAAAACCTCGTCGTCATGCGTGGCGAACATTCGATCGTCGTGCTCAACCGGTTTCCGTACAACAACGGTCATCTGCTGATCGCTCCGAGGCAGCACAAAGCCGACCTGCGTGATCTCAACGACGCCGAGCTGCTTGAAACAAACCATCTTCTGCAGAAGATGATTGGACTGCTCGAAAAGACGATCTCGCCCGATGGTTTCAACGTCGGTCTTAATCTTGGTCGCGTCGCCGGAGCCGGACTTCCCGGCCACCTTCACTGGCACATCGTCCCTCGCTGGAACGGCGATACGAACTTCATGCCGATACTCGGCGAGGCAAAAGTCATCCCTCAGGCACTCGACGCACTGCTCGAACTGCTTTCAAGAGAAATGTCATCTGAAGCGGAGCCTGCCTCGTGACCAGTCGCCCCACCGTCGCTGTTGTCGGAGCCAGCCGAGACCGCAGCAAGTTCGGAAACATTTCCGTACGAGCCCATTTGCAGCAAGGCTACGAAGTCTTTCCCGTAAATCCGAACGCGGATGAAGTCGAAGGTTTGCCGGCCTTCGAATCGCTGACTGATGTGCCGGTCGAAAATCTAGACCGAGTTACCATCTATCTGCCACCAGACCTCACGCTGGAACTGCTCGACGAGATTTACCAGATCGCGCCGTCCGAAGTCTGGCTGAACCCAGGCAGCGCTGACGAAGAAGTTCGCGCCCGCGCCAGACAGCTCGGCATCGAGATCATCGAAGCGTGCAGCATTGTCGATCTGGG
>JADHNX010000396.1 GCA_016779365.1 Planctomycetaceae bacterium | reverse complement strand
TGTTGGGCGGCCTGAATGAATCGCAGGAAGCGGGTACTTCGTTGCTCGATCACACGATGGTCTTGTACGGATCAAACCTTGGCAGTGCTGCTCGTCATGACAACACCAACCTGCCGATTCTGTTAGCCGGCGGAGGTTTCCAACATGGTCGGCATCTGGCGTTCGACAAGCAGAACAACAGACCACTGGCGAACTTGTTTGTCACCATGCTACAGCGATTGGGGGTTGACGCCGACCGGTTCAGCACCAGCACCGGTAACCTTTCTGAATTGGAGTCGCGAGTATGATTCGGAAGGTAATGTCGCTGCGATCAATCTGCCTCTCACACGGCATGCTCTTGATGTTGTTTGTCGTTTCGTCTACGGCACAAGCGCAGACGTTTGAAACCGCGGTTAGTCCACTGCTGAAGCAGTATTGCTACAAATGCCACTCGGGCGATGTCACGGAGGCAGATGTCGACCTGAGTCGATTCACTGACGCGAAGAGTGTGATCCGCGAGCGTAAACTTTGGTTGCGGGTTTTGGAGCAGATCAAGTCAGAGGAGATGCCGCCGGAAGAACCGTTTCCGAAAGCTTCTGAATTGAAGGCGATGATTGCCGGTGTCGACAAGGCGGTCAACGATGTTGATTGGGATGCCATCAGGAACCCGGGTCATGTGCCGCTGTCTCGGCTTTCGCGGTTGCAGTATCGCAACTCTGTTCGCGATTTGCTGGGTATTGATTTCAATGCGGGACTGACGCTCCCCGAGGACCCCGAAGGGCCATCAGGGTTTCGTAATGATCGGACGGCACTTCTCTTGAGCGGTTCTCTGTTGGAAAAGTATTACACGGAGGCGCAGCGGGCTCTTGATGCGTTGTTCTATCTTGACGGAGACAATACGACTAAGAAGACGATCAAGGCTAAGAATATCAAAGTCTTTCGAGCTCGGATTGATACGGAACGTGTTCCACCTGCGTTGCTTCTGAACGCGGAGTCTTCGACGGGATCGGGTGTCGCCGTCTTGCCAGAGACCGGCTACTACCGGGTGACAATTCGAGCATCGGGCGATCAGTATCCGTTGACGGGGCTCAACCTCTATGCCGATGGAATCAAAGTCGGCGATGTGATCATCAAGCAAGGCGAGACTGAAAACTACTCACTGATTTGCCTGATGGAAAAAGGATCGAATCTCGTTTCACTACGCACCGACGTGGGGGCAACTTCGTTGAGGCGAGACTACAGCACCGAGTTTCCTGTGCCCGATGAATATCGCAGGGAAGCGACTCGAATTGCAGACGCTTCGGCACCGAAGCTGAAGCCATTGCCGAGTTACAGCAAGCGTGCTCGTGAGATGCTGAATCAGTTAAACAAGGCTTCGTATGACATCTTCGAGTTCTACCAACTGATGAAACTCATGCGAGAAAACGATGCCGTATCGGACGACTACAGTGTTCGTGGCGAGTGGCTCGGCAAACGTCAGAAATTCAAACGTGGGAACATGGAACTCGCTGTGGAACTGAAGGTTTCAGACAGTGACGTCTTCTCGCGGTGGACAGACGAAACAATCAGCCTGAGCTATCAGGACTATGAAAACTACGGCAACGCTTATGTGGAAGAAGAACGCCTGAAGTTTTTTAACAAGCGTCCGTATTCAGGAAGAGTTTATGTGGAGTCACTGACCTTCGAGGGTCCGGTCACGCCGGACGACCATTTGGGCGGAGGCTTGATTTCGGAACTTCCGGTTCCACGCGAGAATGAACGCAAGAATCAGGACGAGTGGGCGAAGCGGGTTCTGCGACAGTTTGCGACGCGTGCGTTTCGACAAGTGCCGGACGCGAAGACGCTGGCAAAGATCGAGGCGTTTTACACGACGGGACGTCAGCGCGGCGACGACTGCGAAAGTTCTTTGAAGGATGCCTTGACGGCGGTGCTGTGTTCCCCGGAATTCATCTATCGCTTCGATTCGATGGGAGACGAATCCGAAACGCGTTTGACGAGCTTTCAGTTGTCAGGGCGGCTGGCCAACTTTCTGTGGGGCTCGGTTCCAGATGACGACTTATTGAAGGCAGCAACAGACAAGCCTTACCTGTCAGCCGAGGACATCGAGACGCAGGTTCAGCGCATGCGGCGTTCAGATCGCGTGCGCGGATTTGTGGAGCCGTTTACCGGCGAGTGGCTCGACTACTCGAATCTTGGTGGCAACGTCATGCCGCACGTGGGACGCTTCCCCGAATTCAGTCGCGACCTGGCCTCCGATATGAAGCGCGAAGTCGCTCGGTATTTTGAAACGATCGTGAAGGAAGACCGCAGTCTGCTGGAACTGCTCGATTCAGACTATGTGGTGGTGAATCAGCGGATGGCGAACTTCTACGGACTTCCAAATGCTGACGGGATTGATGGATTCATGATCATGAACCGGCCCAACAACAACTACGGCGGCTTGCTGGGCATGTCTGGACTCATGACCGTGACGTCCTCGCCCACACGCACCAGCCCGGTCAAACGCGGTGTGTGGATGCTGGAAAAGATTCTCGGGGAACATCTCCCGCCACCACCAATGAATGTTCCCGAACTGCCTGCGAAAGTTGGCGAGGAAGGCGGCGGCAGTTTGCGTGAAGAACTCGCCCGCCATCGTGCTGACAAGTCGTGTGCAAGTTGCCACGACAAGATCGACGACTTCGGATTCGCTTTGGAAAACTTCAGCCCAATCGGCAAGTGGCGGGAGTCAACCGCATCGCTGCCGGTCGAGAGCACGGTGACGATGCCTAACGGAAGGACTTACAACGGCGTCACCGGCATCAAGGAGTATCTTCTCGAACAACGCAAGGACGACTTTATCCGCAACCTGACCGAACGCATGCTCGCGTACGCACTTGGTCGGCCACTCGAATATTTCGATACGCCAGCGGTCGACAAAATCACGAAACAGGTCATCGAGTCAGGTTACAAGCCGTCGGCAATGATGAGTGCCATCGCCACGAGCTACCCATTCAACTATCAGAACAACAAACCGGAAAGCGACAGCCCATGAGAAAGCCCTGGCGAATACATCGACGTACTTTTCTGCGCAGCATCGGAGCGACGTTGGCGCTCCCGGCGCTGGATATCATGGCCAGCGAAGGCGGCGACGAAGTAGCACCACCTGCGCGTTTCGTGACCATCTTTCAACCGAACGGATTTCACCCGAGCGGTTGGGACGTTAACGGAGTCGGCAAGGAATTTACTCTGTCGCGAATTCTGCGACCGTTGCAACGCTTCCGAAACGACATGGTTGTCCTTTCCAACATCGACAACCCAGGCAGCGGGCATATCCCCAACACGGCCGCGTTCATGACGGCGGTTCCTCCGACTCGGGTCAACGGAACGAACACCTATCAAAGCGGCATTTCCCTCGACTATCTGCTCGCCCAGCATCTTGGCAAAGAGACTCTGATCCCGAACCTGAACCTCGCACTCGAACCTGCCGGCCAGGGATTTGATGCAGGCTTTCCGCGCTCACTGGGCAGCACGATTTCGTGGAGCAGCGACACGACGCCGGTGATCCCGGAAGTCAGTCCACAAGTTGCATTCGACAATCTGTTCCGTCGTCACGTCGGCCCCGAAGCCAGGGAGCGTGCGAAGAAACATCAAAGCGTACTCGACTATGTCCGCGACGAGATCGCCGATTTGGAGAAGAAAGCCAGCGTGATGGATCGGCAACGGTTGGAGCAGTACTACGATTCGGTCCGCGAGGTCGAAGTGAAGCTCGACAAAGCCCTCAACCCGACAGAAAAATCATGGAAACCAAAGAGTCAGCCTGAGTTGATTCGTCCACCCGCCGGAATACCCGACGATTACGCGGAACACATGCGGCTGATGTTTGAGTTACTCGCATTGGCGCTGTGGACAGATACAACGCGCGTCGGATCACTGATGTTCGGAATCAGCCAGACCACGCAAAGTCTGAACTTCATCAAGGGCATGAACGGCACGCACCACGGCGTGTCCCATCACCGCAACATCCCTCAAAACCTGGAACGCTACAACGCGCTCAACACCTGGTACGCGACCGAGCTGGCCAAATTCATCGCCAAGCTGAAAAGTGTCAACGAAGGCAACGGCACATTGCTGGACAATTCGATCGTGATGTTCGGATCGTGTATGAAGGACGGCAACCTGCACGTTCCCAAAGACTTGCCGCTGGTGCTGTTCGGCAATGGCGGCGGAAAACTACAAACCGGTCGTCACCTGCGTTGCAAGAAAGGAACCAGGCTCGGCGATCTGCATTTGACGCTGCTGCAAAAATACGGCGTCGAATCCGACAAATTCGGCAACAGCAAGGGAGTGATTTCGGAACTTACGTAGCAATTAGCCGCCCAGAATTGAAGTGGTGCGGACTCCAAGGGGTGCGGCATTACGCTCTCGCGAAAGACGTGCGTTTTCATCACGATCGCCCTTTGAGGTTTGACGCTGAACAGCGGGCTGGCATTGAGTCATCGTTTCTACGGACATCGGATAAAATCCAGGGCTAACCGCCTATGCCGCCCTCAGATAGTAGTGCTTCAGCAAGCCACCCAGCCGTTCATTGCATTGAAGTCGCAGCTTTTGTTCGTCGGGCTCGTCTTCAGTTGCCGCATTATCAGGTCGTTTGCACAACAGTTCGTTCTTCTTGGACTGATGCGGCCGTTCCTCGTGATAGTGCTCGACAGCCTCGGTCACGATGTGATCCATATGCTGTTCCCCGAACACGACAAAGTAATCAAGCACTTCCTGTTGCAGCGTCTGGATGTAGCGTTCAACGAAGGCATTTGTGTTCGGTGACCGAAATGCCGTCTGCTTCATCTCTGCGCCCGCCTGATCGAACAACGCATCGAAGGAGGCCGTGAACTTGGTGTCCCGGTCGTGCATCAGCAACTTGATGTCGAGGTCGCTCTCCTTCACGTGATCGAGGAATGCGACGGCCTGTTGCTTTACCCATTCTTCATTCGGGTGGAACGTCGACGGGGTGATGTAAACTCTGCGTGACTCGACATGCAGGAAGATCAGAATGTACAGATCACGAAAACCCTTCAGCGTCAGAGCCTTCTTGGCGTAGAAATCACACTGCCAGAGCGTGGCGGCGTGCTGTTTCAGGAAGTCGTCCCATGTGCCTTCCCCACGTTTCGGCCCTGGTTCAAGCCCGTGTTCCTTCAGGATGTTCTTGATCGTGTTGCGAGACGGTGGTTTGATGCCGAGCTTCTTCAACTCTCCCATGATTCGGGTGTATCCCCAGTCATTCTCCTGAGCCATTTTCAGGACCAGCTCTCGAATCTCCTCCTTCGTTTTTGGGCGACCGCGCTTTGCAACGGACTTCTTCACTCCACCTGCTGCCTCTCGAATCCAGCGTCGGATCGTGCTGGGATGCGCAATCGAGGCCAGCTCGTTGAGGGCAACCCCGAGCTTCGCCGCAAACTTCGCAAGACGGTTCTTTTCCTTCGGAGTGACGGTCTGGAGATAGGCGTGCAAAACGGACCCACTTCGGGGAGCTGATCGGCGTTGAAAATGGACCCACCGTAGCAGTCTCTGGAAGCTTTGAATCATTCTGGTTCAGAGCTTTGGGGGCGAAGGATGCTGACGGTGGACGATT
>JADHNX010000395.1 GCA_016779365.1 Planctomycetaceae bacterium | reverse complement strand
CAATGAAACCGGCTGCCCGGTTGTCGCGACAGGGATCGACGTTCACCCGCGACTCGAATTCAACGTTGAGGATTCGATCAGCAGCAAAGTCAGCACACTCTACATTCAAGAGATGGCCAAACGAGGCTGCCACGGCTACACCTCGTTCTACCTCAACGCGGCTCAGGGGAAGGCTGAAATCGAACAGACTGTCGATGCCGCGCGGGCCACGTTTGCACTTATCAAGGACGCGCTGGACACAAACACGGTCGACGGAAAACTGGAGTGCCCGCCACGAGGCGACGCGTTCCGCAGGCTCGTCAGGTAGAACGACGCTGATCCGATTTCCGATTTCAGACACCGTTCAGACGAAACATCAGACGAAATTCGAAATGACAGACTCAAGCCAGCCCGACAGCTCTCGAAAATTCTGTTACGACCGCGATGGGTTTCTCGTCGTACGGCAGTTTCTCTCGCCGGAGGAGCTGTTCGAACTGTTGGCAGAGCTTGCCCGTTACATCCGTGACGTTGTGCCCACGTTGCCGACCAGTGCCGCGTTCTTCGACGATCGGGCTCGGCCTGAGACGCTCAAGCAACTTCAGCACATGGGGGTTGATCCGTTTTTTGACACTTACCGGTCGAACGCAAAGTGGCTTCACCTCGCCACCGAATTGATCGGTGAACCGAGCACAGCGCAGCAGCCGGAGTGGTTCAACAAGCCACCGGGGACGAATCACCCGACGCCGCCTCATCAGGACAATTTTTACTTCTGTCTGAAGCCGCCGAATGTGGCGACGTTGTGGCTGGCTCTGGACACGGTGGACGAAGAGAACGGATGTCTGAGATACGTGCCGGGTTCTCATCGAAAGGGGATTCGAGTTCACAATCCGACCAGTGTGCTCGGTTTCTCGCAGGGGATTTGTGATTACGGAGCGGACGATGAGTTGCGCGAAGTTCCGGTCACACTCGCGCCGGGAGATCTCGTCGCGCATCACGGAGAGACGATTCATCGGGCGGATCCGAATCGTTCGGCGACTCGTCAGCGGCGTTCGTTCGCGATGGTGTTTCGCGGTGAAAGCGTAGCGCGCGACGACGACGCGTACGCTCGTTACGAGTCATCGTTGAAAAAGCAGCACAGCCAGTTGGGGCTGGAGACGTGACATGCCGGTTCTTGAACTCACCGATCTCGACCGCAGAATCTGGGAGGACGAACTTAACGGGTTTGTTCCTCAGCGAGTTTTCGACGCGCACACTCACGTCTGGCGTTGGGCTTTTAATACTGACCCGGAGAAAAATTCGGGGCCGTACCGAACCTTCGTCCGTCCCGAATTTGAAAACGCCAGCTACGCATTGCTCGACGAGTGCGACAAGCTGCTCATGCCGGGCCGCTCGGTGGAGCGGCTGTCGTTCCCGTTTCCGTTCAACACGGGGACTGACTTCGAAGCGTCGAACGAGTTCATCGCGAACGAATTTCGAGACCACCCGAACTCCGGAGCGTTGATGCTCGTGCATCCGGAAATGACGGCGGAGTTTATCGAGGACACCGTGCGGAGTGGCGGGTTTCTCGGCCTGAAGCCTTACCGGTTTTATTCGTTAACGGGGGACGCGGTGAATTGCCGCATCACCGACTTCCTGCCCGAGCATCAGATCGCCGTCGCCGACCGGCTGGGATTGCTGATCATGATGCACCTTTCGAAGCCGGACGGAATCGCAGACTGTCAGAATCTGGACGACCTTGAGCGGCTGACAGGCGAGTATCCGAACGCGAAGTGGATTCTGGCTCATTGTGCGAGGGCATACTCCAACTGGCCGATTGAGCGGGCCGGCAATCGGCTTCGCGACATGCCGAACACCTGGTTCGACACTTCGTCCGTCTGTGAGTCCGACGCGATTGCTGCGTTGATTCGCTGCGTTGGCATCGGTCGAGTGATGTACGGCAGCGACGACGTGCCGGTCGGAATTCTGCGAGGCAAGTACATCTCCTTCGGCTACGGCTGGGCGTACCTTTCCGAGACGAATCACAACGTGAACCTCTCTCACTGCGACGGGCGAATGACGTTCACTCGGTACGAGCAGCTGCGCGCGATGAAGCGCGCTTCGGCAGCCGTCGGACTTTCCAGAGCTGATGTCGAGGCGATGTTCAGCGGCAATGCAGAGAAGCTGATCGCTGCCTCGGCAACAGCTTGCTCGCCACGCAACCAATGACGATGTTGGCCAGGACGGACAGCGGGGCGATCCACTGAAAACTGATCGGGTCCGGGCAACTGAGTGTCGTGATTCCAGTCGCTTCGTCGAACGTTTTCTTCAGGACTGTGCCGAAAGTTTGCGGATCAATTTCAAACAGAAGGTACAGGCCGAGGACGATTGGGCCGCTGAATGCGACGATCGCTGCGGTCAACGTGCCGAAGATCGCGCCGATCCAGACTCCACGCGGACTGGCGTACGGGACAAACAACGCAAAGAAAAACAAACAGAAGATTGGAGTCGTCAGCAGATTGGACGTCTTTCCTGTCACCGCCGTGATGTTGCCTGGGACGAGTCCCATGAACGAACTGATGCCCACGACGAAAGCTCCAATTCCAAACGCCAGCCAGCGGGCCAGACGCACGTGGTCGGCTTCCGACTTTGGAGCGTGACCGTGACGGTCCAGCACGTCGGACATCACCACAGCCGTGATTGAATTCACGCCGGAGTCGATGCTCGACATGGCCGCCGCAAACATCGCAGCCACAACCAGTCCGGTAACGCCGGGCGGAAGGTGGAAAGCAATGAAGTGAGGAAAGACTTTGTCGGCGTTGTCTTTAAGATGAATCGCTCCGGGAAGCTGATCCGGATGGGTCGTGAAGTAGCCGAGCAGCGCGAATCCAACACAGCTCAGGGTGATCGAGACAACGACCGAAACACACATCTGTGTTCCCAATGCTCGCCGCGCCGCGCCGGCATTCTCGGTCGCCATGAATCGCTGAATTGAAGTCTGATCGCCCGCCGACGTGCTGACATACCAGATCAGGACGCTGACGAATGTGCCGACGACGGTGACTCGTGTTGATGGGTCTGTGCTGAAAAACGGCTGCGTATCCCACGTCGGATTCCACTTTGTGGGGAACCAGCCGAAGCCTCCCAGGTCATACGAAATTACGCCGACACACAGCAGGGCTCCGCCAAACAGCAGAACCGTCTGAATAAAGTCGGTGATGACGACGGCTTTCAGCCCGCCGAGCGACGTGTAGATGACCGCGACGAATCCGGTGACAATGGCGATCGCGGGAATCTTGTCCTCGCCCACGTCCAGCATGATCGTCAGCGCCTTGGCCGTCAGATAAATCAGCAGAGCCATCCACACCAGACGCAACACAATGAACATTCCCGCGCCCAGCATGCGAACGCTCAGGCCGAGTTTCTCTTCGAGCAGCTCATAGGCACTGGTCACTTTCTGTTTCATGAAAAGTGGCACCATGAAGTAGCCGACAATTCCAAAAACAAACGGCAACGTCAGCAGGCTCATCATGAAGACGGGGCCCTTGCCGAGAGCTTCGCCAGGCATCGACAGATACGAAATCGTGCTGAGCAGCGTCGCGAACAGCGAGACGCCCACAAGTATCGGGTTCATGCTGCCTGAGCCGACGAAGTATTCCTGCGTCGATTTCTGATTCCGGCTGCAGTACCACCCCAGCCCGATCGTGCCTGATCCATAAATGGCAATGATGAGCCAGTCGATGAATGTCAGACCGGCGCCGGGTTCGGCCTCGGCAACTGCTTCCGTCAGAGCAGCCGCTTTCGACGCCGGCTGGTCATCAGCCAGGCCCGTTGCAGCCAGAACCACGAAGAACAAAAACGCAGCGGGATAAAGAAATCTCATGCGGATGGCGTCTCAATTCGAGGAACGAATGAGTCGCAGCCTACCCGACATGAGATGCTTCGCAAAACCGGCCGACCAGTTCGAGCTATGCACTCGCGACGTCAGTTACACGAGGCCGGCGATTGGCTCACCGTGATAAATGTTGTGCGGTCGATCGGCCTCGTCCTGCCACGTCGCTGACGCGGGGATTCCCAGCGCGCTGTAGATCGAAGCGGCCATGTTCTCCGGCTTCTGAGGATCGGACGCCGGGTAGGCTCCATCTTTGTCCGACGAGCCGATTACATTGCCGCCTTTGACTCCGCCGCCAGCAAAGAACAGCGTCTGCACGGCGCCCCAGTGATCGCGACCAGGTTCTTTGTAGCTGTCTGCCAGAAGTGAGAGTTTCGGGGTGCGACCAAACTCGCCGCCCATCACGATCATGGTTGAATCCAGCAGCCCGCTCTGGCTGAGGTCGTCCAGCAGTGCGGACAAAGCTCGGTCTGTCGGTGGCAGAAGTTTTTCACGGAGCCGCCAGAACGCTTCTCCATGCGTGTCCCATGCCTCGTTGTTTCCAAGATTCACCTGAACCATGTTCACGCCGGATTCGACCATCCGGTACGCCATGAGGAGCGACCAGCCGAAGCTGTTCCTGCCGTATCGTTCCTGAGTTTTTTCATCCGATGTGGTGACGTCGATGGCTCGGCGGATTCGCTCACTGGCCAGCAGCGAGATCGCCGACTCCCGGTGCTGGTCGTACCGCACGCCCTCGGCTGATCGCTCCAGCCCGGACCGCTGCGCATCGATCGAGTCGAGCAGACTCAAGCGTCCGTCGAAGCGGCGTGAAGTTAGTTCGCCTGGCAGCTTGAGGCTTGGAGCCTGAAACAACGTCGGCGGATCCGATGTCGGATTGTTCTTCGGCAACTGGTGGAATGAGTATTCGGGGTAGGCACCTCGCCAGAACGGATCGCCGTAGTGAGTCGCCTCAATGATGAATGGGTCGCGGTGACTTCCCATCTGACCGCCATAGGCTCCGGGGATAACTCCGCCGGACCAGTGAACCAGCCGTTCGGGCAGCATGACGGCGGGCGGCAGGTTGTTTCGAGGCGGGACGGCGTTGCCGACAATTGACGAAATCGATGGCCAGTCAGTCGGTCTCGGTTTGCGATCGCCTTTGAAAACGGGCGCGATCGAACGCCCGGTCAGCATGAAGTAGTGGCCGAGCGTGTGGCCGTTTGTTGGATGGGTCAGCGATCGGACGAGCGACCAGTGCTGGCTTCGCTGAGCAAGCATCGGCAGGTGCTCGCAGATGTCGATGCCGGGCGTGCTGGTGGCGATTGGGTTGAACTCGCCGCGAATCGTGTTTGGCGCGTCCGGTTTTAAATCGAAGCTGTCCTGCTGCGCAAGTCCGCCGGACAAAAAGATATAGATACAGGACTTCGCCGTGCCGCCGTTTCCGGGCGTCGTTCCCGGAGTCGCGTTCGCTTCACGCAGCGCGCTTAAGTGGTTCATTCCGAGTCCAAGCATCCCGACGGCACCGGCTTGCACAGCGGTGCGGCGGTTCACGGTTGAGTGCTGCCAGGGAAACGGCATTTGCCAGGCTCCGGAGAAAGTTAATCAAGGCTGGTCAGGGAGGTGACAATAAGAATCTTCGGCCGCGTTCAAGTAAAGCTGAAACTGAAAGTCGCCAGCTCACGACATCGACGGAGACTGGTTTCCTGATCTGTACTTTTCTCAGGGAGGAACTCTGCCTGAACCTGGCAGCCCCGGAAATTCTGC
>JADHNX010000394.1 GCA_016779365.1 Planctomycetaceae bacterium | reverse complement strand
GGGGATGCCGTTTAAGATTCGCAACACTTTGAAAGGTCACGGATGCGGGAATCTGTTTTCCTCTGACAGATCACTCACGGACGAGCAGGAAAATGAAGATCAAGAGCCCTCTCCTCACGAAATTTGCTGCCTGGTTGCTGGTGCGCGGGATTCAGGCTCTTTACCTGACGGTTCGTCGGACTGAGGTCGCCATCGACGAAGACACCAACCCGTGCCGCCCGAACGTCAAAGGCCGCTACCTCTTCTGCACCTGGCACGACACCATCGTCATGCCGCTGTTTCATGGCCCGCAGATCGCTACCGCCGGCATGGTCAGCGGGCATACGGACGGCTCCTTTCTGGCGTACGCGATGGAGTTTCTGAACATCAAGCCGGTCCGCGGCTCTTCAGGAAAACGAGGCGTCAAAGCGCTCAAGGAAGCAATCACCGTCGTTCAGGATTACCACATCACAATTACTCCGGACGGGCCTCGCGGACCGCGGCGAGTCATGAAGGACGGCATCGTTTTTCTCGCTGCCAAAAGTGGACGCCCGATCGTGCCGTTGGCCTATAAAGTATCCCGCTGCTGGAAGATTTCCGGCAAATGGACGGACCTCGTCATTCCGAAGCCGTTTTCTAAAGTCACCGCGTTTCTGGACGAGCCGATCTATGTCCCGGAGAAAGTCGGACGCGAGGAACTGGACGCAATCACGCAGGAAATCCAGCAGCGTCTGGACCTGATGTACCGACTGGCCGAAGACGAATCGGCAGACGTCGCGTGGCCAATTGACGTCCCGAAAACGTTTCGAGCCGAGGCTCACACCGGGGATGCTCGCCGAGCGGCCTGATGCTCCGGTCGATGCTGTCAAACCGGGCAATGTTCGCATAGGATTCCGCACCGGAGTCAAAGTGAGCGACACGTCGCTGGCCCCTTCCTGCTCCGCCGTCTCTGTACTCATACAGGCTGCCGCATTTCGCCGTTCATCTCTTTTGATTGAACGCTCACATGCACCTGAACTGACGCCGAATGCGGCAGTTCATTGCGGTCGTCGTTTAACGATACTCTTGCTCGGGATATTTTTTGATGACTTCGAAAATGGACGTTTACGCCCCCTGCCCTTGCGGCAGCGGCAAGAAAGTCAAGTTCTGCTGCCATGCCGTGCTCGGCGAAATGGACAAGGTCGCCCGGCTGCACGAAACGAAGCAATCGGCACTGGCACTTTCTGCTCTGGAACGGCTCGCGGAAAAACACCCGGAAGCCCCCATTGTCGCCATCACGCGCGCTCAACTGCTGATGGAAGAACGACGCTTCGACGAAGCCGCTTCGACGATGCGAGTCTTCCTCAAAGACCATCCCGACAGCAGCCACGGTATCGGCCTGCTTGCCTATGCCCGATTCATGGACGTTGGCTACCAGGAAGCCAAGCCTGAAATCCACCGTGCGTTCCAGATTTGCCCACAGTCATCACCGGACGTGATTGGATCCCTGGCTTCGCAGATCGCAGACGACGTCTTCTACTCAAGCAGCATGTCCGCTCGTGAGCATCTTGGGCTGGCACTGCGACTCACTCAGGATCAGCAGGAACGCCAGGCTCTGTTCCAGGAACTGATGCGTGTCGACGGCTCGGCTGAGATCCCATACCCGCTGCGCGGCGTCCATTCGCTCGAAGAACTCGACGCTCCGGAAGGCTCTGAGAAAGAACTCAGAACAGCGACGCGCCTGTCGGCACTCGGCTGCTGGGAAATCGCTGCCAAGCTGTTCGACAAGCTCAACGAGAAGATGCCGGACAACTGGGCCTTGTGGAAGAACATTGGCCTGTGCCGTGCCTGGGACGCGAACAACTCGGGAGCCGCCGAAGCCCTTCGCAAGGCATCCGAACTCGCACCAAGCCACGAAATCGCCGTCGAGTGTGAAACCATTGCTCAGCTTCTTGAACTATCAGACGTGGAAGGTCAGATGCCGGTGAAGGCGGCTCGCTACAAACTGACGTCGACATCGCAGGCACTTTCGAAACTCGACGAGTGCGACCGGGCTGTCCGGCTGCCGGCGACCAAAGACCAGGCCGATGCCAATCCGAAAATTGTCGGGCGATACCTTCTGCTCGACTTCCCCGCGCCGGCGGACGACGTAGAAGTTCGCGACGACAATGTCCCGACCGTTCAAGCTGAGGTTTCAGTCTTCGACTTGAACACTCAGGATGGAGCGGTGGGCATTCTTTCGGTCATCGGCTCAGACGGCGACGCCCGGAACGAAGCGATGGTCGTCATTGAAGACGCGTTAAAAGATCTCATCTCAAATCCGGAAGACGACGAAAACCACGAAGCGAACGGCCCCCTGTACTCAGAAAGCCTCGTTCGTTCAGTTCTCAACGAGCTCACGCAAAGTCAGGAACGAAAATACTACGGCACGCGACTTGACCTCATTCAACGACGCCAGATTGCCAAACAGGAAGGCCGCGATTTCGTCGAGAAAAAGTGGTGCAACACAAAGCTCAACCGTCTCGGCGGCAAAACTCCGCTGGAAGCCGCCAACGATCCCGAGCTGAAGATCAAACGCGCCGCGGCTTTGCACGTCCTTGAGTCCATCAGCGACGTCGCCATGCTCTACTCAGACGGCGCAGAGCTTCGCAAGACGCTGAACATCGACGAAGAGGCTCCGTACGCCGTCGCTGACGAAACGCAGCTCAACTCGCTGTCCGTCATGGAATCTCATCGCCTGCCGATCAGTGAACTGACCGATGATCAGCTCGGACACATTGTTCATCGAGCGTTGCTGATCAGGCACGTCCCGTTTGCGTACAAAGTGCTGACCGAAGTTTCCAAACGCGGCGTCGACAGAATCCAAGGCATCGACACGTCGATGTTCCAATGGACGATCGCCCAGGTTTGCCGAGAACTCGGACACCACGACGAAGCACTCAAGTGGCTCAAAGAAGGCCGCGAAGAAGTCGAAAAAGGCGACAACTTCGAAGAGAAGTTTCAGTGGGCAATGCGGGAATTTCAGTTTCGCATCGAAAATCGCAGCGACCCCGCTCTTCCGGAACTCATCGACCACCTCTGGAACTTCTACGGCAAGAAAATGCCGGGCATCCGCGACGCACTGAAACCAGCACTCAAGGAACTTGGTATTCCAATTCCCGGCGAATCTGCCAGCGGACTGGTTCTACCTGGCGACTCTGGAGAACCCGCGCCGGCAGGAGCTGCGACCGGCGAAGGCGAATCCAAACTCTGGCTCCCAGGACAATAGACAGCAATCGTTCCACAAGGTGAGCACTGCCCACCATCGATATCGGTGTTAATTCACCAACCTCATATGGGCGATGCTCCAGCGAAGCCAACGCTCAAACCGAAAACGCTCACCATACAATATTGTCTGGCGAGCGTTTTTTGAATCGGCTGCTGATTCCGTTTTGTCTTAATTTCGACGCCAGATTCGTCCCCAGCTACCTGCGGACTTTTTCGCTTCAGGTTGCTCAGCTGGCTCCGGCGAGCGCTGAGGGGCGGTTGGCAAATTGCCGGTCTGTCCGAATCCGGAAGTCTGTTGAATTCCTTCGCCGGCGACACCCCCTTCATTAAACGTTGGGATTGTGCTCGCACTGTGACCGGCAACCGCGTTTGACGAGCCAGCCGAGAATCCGACAGTCTCAATTGGCTCTGCAAATCCATCGCTGGCAGCCTGAAGAGACGCACCACCCATCAATCGGCTTCTCGAAACCGAGCCTGTCGATAGAGTCTTGAATGTTGCGCGGGCATTCGACCGCCCATCCAGCGGCATCGGTGGTACGAAGTCATTTGAACCGAACGGATCACTTACCGGCTGAAGTGGAGCCGGGCTGTCGTCGCTCGGCGGCGCCGGGACGACCGAATTGCGAACGTCACTCCGTGACTCACCGTCCAAAGGCTCGCTGTCAGGAAAAACCGGCTGACTAACCGCCTCGTGTAGGAACTGCTCATCGCCACTCAACCCGCCAGCTTGCGGCTCGGACGGCATCAAAGCCGAACGATTATCAATCCCAGCTGGTGCAAGCTCGGCAGGGTCAACAGGACTTGGAACCATCGGCGGCAACGCCTCTTCCATCGGCATGGCGTTGTGGTAGTCAAATTGCCCGTTTGCTGTGTCCAGACAATCGATGCAGTCGTCGACAAACTCGCTCGGCTCAGTCACCTTATTCGGAGATGCAAACGCAAAACTGCGTTCCCATGCTCGTCTCAAGGCATCGTCGTAAGCATCTTCGGTCCACAGGCTTTCTGACAGATAAACGCTGTTATCCATCAGCAAAGTCCCCTTGCGGTACCGAAGCTCGTTCAGAGCCTGGTTGTAACCGACAAGGCTGGAGTAATACGCGATCTCGGCCTGAGCAAGACTAATCTGTGCTCGCAGCACCAGGTCGACCGTCGACCGACCGACCTTGTATTCCGCTTCGAACGCTTCGACTCGTCGTTGAGCGGCACGGCGGCGGTTGTAGTTGGTCTTAGCCGTCTGGTACGACTGGTCAAGCTGCTGAAAAGCGGATGCCAGTTCGTAACTGATTTCCTGCTCCTGCTGAGAGAGCAACGCGCGAGCCTTCGAAATCCGATGCTCGATATTCTGCATCTGAGTTGTCGCACCGCGAAATCCGATCGGCATCGAGAATTCGAAACCGAGTCCCCAGCCGGTATGATCGCCAGACATCAGCGTATCGTAAGCACTGTTGAATCGGCCATCTCCGCCGGTCAGCTGATCGCCGAAACCATTGACCTGGTAACGAGCCACGAAGTCCAGTCGAGGATTCACCAGCTTCTCAGCAGCGCCTCGTTGAAGCTCAAGACTCTTGATGTTCCATTTCTGGCGACGAATCTCCGGACGGTTTGTCAGCGACTCCGCGAGCGAGTTGTTCCAGTCAGGCAGAATCTGAGCCGTCACCGGATCGTCGCTCGGCCGTAGGACAGTACCATCGTTTACAGCGAGCCCCATCAGGCGACGCAGTCGAACTTCCTGAGTAAACAGGTTCGACAAAGCCCCTTCTCGACGCGAACGCGTTTCGAAATAGTTGTCTCGAGCCTGAGCCTCATCAGCTGCTCCAACTTTGCCGGCATCCATATTGGCTCGAACTTCTCGCCACGTCTGCAGCGCACTTTGAGTCGCCACAGACTCGGCATCGTATGTTCGATAAGCAAGGTAGAGCTGCCAGTAGGTATCCTCAGCATCTTTCAGAAGCTGAGCCACCGACGCTTCGAATTCAACCAGACTGATGTCCGTCCGGATTCGAGCGATCACGACCCCTTGGTTGACCGTCGGCGTGCTCTGCAATGTTGGACGCCGAGCAATCGGACCAGCGATGCGGGTGTACTCGGTCCCCGCTCCCTGCCACAAAGGTCGACGGTATTCCATTCCGAAGGTTGGCAATCCACCGTCCTGATTCGCACTCGGTCGAGACGTGTATTGACTTCCAAATGGTCGAGCAAGCCCACCCGATTGATTGACGTCAGAATACAGCCAGTTGTGCTCGACGGAGAATGAACCACCGTCGCCAAAGATCTTACTGATCTCTGCGCGGAAATCGCCGAACTCCTCACGCTGACCGTCCAACGCCGAAAAACCGATCGTGTTACTCTCAGCGGGTTGCTCCGACGCCCCCCAAGTCATGTTGGTTGTGAG
>JADHNX010000393.1 GCA_016779365.1 Planctomycetaceae bacterium | reverse complement strand
GCGTTGTTGAGGCGTCTTCATCAGCTCAACGCTCACACCTGTATTCTGATCATCACGGCCTATGCAACAGTTGAGAACGCGGTTGAAGCATTCAAAGCCGGAGCGTTTGATTACCTGGTGAAACCGGTGATCTTTGAAGACCTGCTCAACAAACTGGATCGGCTTTACGAGTTTCGGAATCTGTACTTCGAGAATCAATCGCTGCGGCGCGAGTTGTCGCGACAGGGGAATCTCGACGAGATCGTCGGGTCGAGCGAGGCGATCAAGGCGGTCCAGGATCAAATTCGCAAAGTTGCCGTCACCAATGCCAATGTTCTGCTGGTCGGTGAGACGGGGACCGGCAAGGAACTCTTTGCGCGCGCGATCCATGCGGCCGGGCCAAACAGTGAACAGAGTTTTCTGGCAGTGAATTGTGGGACTCGCCCGGTTGAACTGCTGGAAGGTCAGTTGTTTGGCCACCGAACGTCGATGCCCGGCGGCGGCCAGACTGTCGAAGAAGGGCTGCTGGTTCATGCGGGCGAGGGAACTGTTTTTCTCGACGAAATCGGCGACCTGCCGCTGAGCACTCAGGCAAAACTGCTACGCGCGATCGAGTACCAGGAAGTTCTGCCGGCGGGCGCGTCGGAACCGCAGCTGGTCAACGCACGAATTGTGGCGTCGACAACGCGTGAACTGGCTCGCGAAGTTGCACAGGACAACTTTCACGAAGATCTGTTTTACCGCCTCGACGGGGTCAAGATCCCCATCCCACCGCTGCGCGATCGCATCGACGATGTTCCGGAACTGGTCGACTTTTTCACGGCGAAATATTCGAAGCAGATGAAGAAGCGAGTTGCCGGGGCAAGTAGCGAGACCATCCGACTGCTGATGTCAGCCGAGTGGAAGGGCAACGTTCGACAGCTCGATAATGCCATTGAGCGAGCAGTGATGATGTGCGAAGACGCCACGATCGAACCCGGTGATCTGCCGCCCGATCTGCTGGGACTCGGCCAGCCGCTGCCCGATACCGAAGACCTGCGCAGCGCCTTGAAACATTACGAACGGCTGCACATCACTCGAGTCCTGCGTCAGTGGCCGGACAAACGCGAAGCAGCAAAGCGGCTTCGACTGGGGCTTTCAAGTCTCTATCGCAAAATCGAAGAGCTGGGCATTGATGTCTGAAACGCCGCCCGACGCTGCTCACCCGGCGGCGTTGCCACCCGACATTCTGCACGCACGGTGCCAGGAAACCCGGACTCGACGTTCCGGACCAGGCGGGCAGCATCGCAACAAGGTGGAAACAGCAGTTGTGCTGTTTGACCCGCAGACCGAGATTTCAGCAGAAGCCTCCGAGCGGCGCAGTCAGGCAGACAATCGTCGGATGGCGATCTTTCGGCTGCGGCTGAATCTGGCTCTTGGGTACCGGCGAGAGTCTTCGCCGCTGGATGCTCCGAGCGAAGTGTGGAACGCTCGCTGCCGCCACGGTCGAATCAGCATCAATCCGTCGCATGACGATTTTCCATCGCTGCTGGCTGAAGCTCTGGACCGGATCGTCGCCTGCGGCTGGGACGTCAGCGCGGCAGCAGAACAGCTTCACGCAACGACGTCGCAGATTATCCGCCTGCTCAAACACGAGCCTCGCGCGATGACACTCGTCAACCGCGAACGGCAATTACGAGACCTGCGACCGTACAAGTGACGCGCGAAGATCGCGATCGCGATGTCAGGATTTCGACGGCGATGGCGTGACGATGTTCTGGCATTTCAACAGCTGCTGCATGGACAAAAAAAGACCTGCCCGAAAACTTCGGACAGGTCTCTCGATCTGGAAAGTGTGCCTCGCTGAAGATCAGTCCGCGTAGAAGCGGGTCAGTTCTTCAACAGTCAGCGGCTCCTGGATTGAGTCGCTGGTCAGGCGGGCGCGAACCCTGTGGTTACCTTCGTCAGCTCCCCGAATGTGAATCTGGAAGATGGCGGTCTTGCCAGCTTCCAGAGCGGGCAGAGCTTTGAAGACAACCAGACCGCTTTCAGCAATGTGCTGACTCGGGCCTTTGACATTGATCAGCTTGACGCCGGTCGGAAGTTCGAACGACAGGCCGACGTTCTGGGCTTCTTTCGAGCCTTCGTTGCGAACTCGCACTTCGTAAGCCGTTTCGCGACCGATTTCGACGGGATCGTCGAGGTCCAGAACTTCCAGGACCAGCGATGCCGTGCCTTCGATTCTGGTTGCGACTTTGGCTTCGGCAATGGCTCCGTGTTCCGAAACGGCTCGGGCCACGTGGTTGAAGTCGCCAGGTTCGATCGGCTTGAGCTTCAGACTCAGTTCGACCGTTTCTTTCGGACTGACGCTGCCCACAAACCAGGTAATGGTTCGAGTTGTCTCGTCGTAATTGCCGCCGCGGCTGGCGTAGAGATACTCAAAGCCCTTCGGAACAACGTACATCGCCCGGACGTTAGTGGTGACGGCCTGTCCGTCGTTCACCAGATTCAGTGAGTACCGCGCATCGCGACCAACGTATCGCAAAGCAGGACCTGTGACCGCCAGATTCAGACTTGGTGCCAGGACGGCAACCGCCGCGTTGGCGGTCTGGCGAAGTTCAGTTCCAGAAGTGGCGATCACGCTGACATTCTGCGAACCGCCAGCGACAGCGGTCAGCGAAAGTCGAACACTGCGCTGTTCGCCAGGATTCACCGAGCCGAGTTCCATCTTCAGGCGTCTGCCTTTCGGGTGTTCCAGTCCTTCGGGAATATTGACTTCAAGAGTGACGTTGTGAGCGACGCCCGTCCCAGGGTTCGACACCGTCACAACGTGCGAAGCTGGCTCGCCCATCATGACTTCTTTCGGACCCTGCATGACGAGTTTGAGCATCGGCTCTTCAACGGCCAGCAGCATCGTTGCGGCGGTTGAGAATCGAACGTTGGCGTTGGCGGTCAACTCGCCTCGCTGGCTGGGAATCATCGTGATGTGAATGTCGCGTTCTTCGCCAGCGTCGAGCGAGGGGAATTCCCAGACGACTGAAGCTTCGGCAGCGGCAGGCTTTGGACTGGCTGCTGTCAGGCGAACGGTTCGTGGAAAGAAGACATCGACCACGACGTCTGACGCGTTGGCTTCGCCCGAATTCTTGACGGTGAGCATCAGCTCGCACGGCTGTCCGACGTTGATGTCAGACTGTTTGGTCCATCGAGTTTCGATGTGCGGAGCGCTCTGCGTGAAGTTGACAAAACCACCTGCCGGCCCGGAAGCCGGTGCCACCTGATTTGCTCGCCCGATTGGGCGAGTGTCGATTGCCGATTCAGAATCCAGAGTCTGAGTTGTCAGGACTGCCTGCTGACCGCCCGATGCGAGCGGCAAAAGCGGAGCCGCGCTCGAACCGCTTGTCTGTTCGATCGGCTCGGTTGTGTCGGGCTTCCGTGCAAAGTCGGCCTGCATAATTTGGCCCAAATCCTGCTTCGCACCAAAACCGCCAGCCTGGATAATTTCGGAGTCCTTTGTTCCAGCCTGAGTCGCGCCGGCTGGTCGAACCGCCGGGTCGCGGAAAGGGCTGTCCTGTTTCGAAGAGGCACCACCCGGAGTTGCTGACAACTGTCGAGTCGGCGTGTTGGCAGAACTTCCTATCGGCGGCGGTGCTGTGCCGAAAAGTTCTCGATGATAATTCTGTAGACCTGTCGCGGATCGTTCAGCCGGCGGCCCTTGATCTGCCGGTCGATTTCGCTGGTAACGCAGAATCCCGCCGCCACTGGTTTCGCTGATTGGGGTTGCGTTCTGCGCTGCTGTTTCTTTCTCAGTACTGCGGCCGAGGAAGTTGAGGCGGCTTAAAGTGCTGGACTTTTGAGTCGGCTGCTCGAACTTGTCTGGCTCGTACCTGTTTGACGGTGCTCGCTCCTGCGCGACACCTGCCGAAATCGACAGCGTCATCGCTCCCAGGGCCGCCAGGCACCAAAAGAGTTTTCGCATGGTTTCGTTTCCTTCCAGATCGACTTGCAATGTGAGCATTTAGTTCTGCTGAACTGGCAGATTCCTGCCCGCCTCATGCCGCAAACCTTCGCGCAAAGCTCGCCTGGCGAGGCACTCATCATCTTTATCGGTCGTGCCGGTTACTCAGCATGAGATGAATTTGCTGGTTGTGGTGATTCGGGGTTCTGGGTGGAATGAAATGCAGTTCGGGATGATATTTCTGGCTTCATGTCACACACACACGATCGTTGATCAAGTGGATGGGGCTGTTTCCGGGAGAGCAAATCAGTAATTTCCGACCGCTCCATTGGTGGTTGTGCCGTGCGGCTCGAAACTTTTGAGTAAGGATGCGGGTGTTTATGGAAGACGCAACTCCCCGAGAATTATTTGAGAAGAGCTTGGATCGATGCCTCCAGTCAAACTCTTTCATCCCAATCTTTTATGATAAGTTCCTCGAATCATCGGTCGAGGTAAGGGAAAATTTGTACACACTGACTTCAAGCAACAAATCAAAATGCTTATCAAGTCGCTAAAACTTGTCGCTGCTGCTACTGCCGGAGTTCCGGCCGGACTCGCAGAAATCAAAGCGAGAAGCGAAAGCCACGATCGGAAACACCTGGACATTAAACCTCATCTCTACGGCCTCTGGCTCTCCTCGGTGATCGCTTCGGCGAGAATTCACGACAAGTCCTGGGACGCGAGAACCGAAGATGCCTGGAAGACAATACTTGGTCATGTCATTAATCGAATGAAAAAAGCTTATTGAGATCAAACATCGCATTTAAAGCACTCGCAAGAAGGAAGAACGCGGCAGGTGACTTACTTGACCTGCCAGAGACCAGGCTTCCTCTGCAGGGCAGTGTTCGAGGATTGCGAATGACAACCGGACTGTGGAATCGCGACAAAGAAAAAAGTGCCCAGCACGCCCTTCAACGTTGCAGTCCATTGTGAAGCTGCCGAGAACCTTGGCAGCTTCACAATGACCTTCGGACGTGTGAATTTCCCGGACAACAGTCGATTAAAGTCCGCCTCCGGCGAATGCCCGACTTCGCCAGAAGAATTCAATGCCCCAAATACAAACTATCCGTCTGGTCGATCACCCTTCGATTCCATTTGCTGGAGAATCTCCGACCGTCGCCGTATCGTGCATGAAACGGCGTTACCTTCGCGGCGTCATTAAGACTCAGTCCGCCCTTCAGCAAGTCTGCATTGCCATGTCTCAACCGGATCCGTTCGATCAGCCAGACCCGTTTCAGTCGTTCGACAAAGATGCGGTCCCTAAGAAAAAGGGACTCAGCGGCTGCGCGATTGCGGGCATCGGCTGCGGAGTCATCATCGTTCTGGGGGTGATTGCTGCTGTGGTTGCTGGGCTCTGGGTCGCGCAGAACGCTCGCGAATTCGGGACTGACATCGCCGTTGCCGCGATGAAAGAGGGGCTGAACGAACTTGAAGTTCCCGACGATCAACGTCAGAGAATGCACGATCGCATCGACGATATCGGGCAACAATTCAAAGATGGGAAACTCGAAATCGAGCAGGTCGGCGCCATCTTCAAAAAGCTTTCAGAGAGTCCCATCCTGCCGGCCGGAGTGTCGCTGTTTGTCAAACGCGTCTACATCCGCGATTCGGGACTCGATGAGGAAGAAAAGGCAGCAGCCGACATCGCCATCCAGCGTTTCTCGCGCGG
>JADHNX010000392.1 GCA_016779365.1 Planctomycetaceae bacterium | reverse complement strand
GAAGCCGGGCTGTCGGTCCAGCGGATTCTTCAGGACCTGAAGGAAGACGGCTTTGAAGGAAGCTATCACTCGGTCAGTCGCTTTGTGGTGGCCCTGGGCAAGAAGACTCCCTTGCCGTTCCGTCGGATGGAGACGGCTCCCGGCGAGGAAGCTCAAATCGACTTCGGGATGGCTGCCCCGGTCGTGATGGCCGACGGGAAGAAGCGTCGCCCGTGGCTGTTTCGGGTCGTACTGAGTTGTTCCCGCAAGGCCTACAGCGAAGTCGTGTGGCATCAGACTTCCGACAACTTTATCGCGGCGATTGAGAACTCGTTTCACTACTTCGGGGGCGTTCCGAAGACGCTGGTGATCGACAATCTCAAAGCGGCGGTGCAGCGAGCGGACTGGTACGACCCGGATGTGCATCCGAAGCTGCAATCGTTCGCCGCCCACTATGGAACCGTGTTTGTCCCGACGAAGCCTTACACACCGGAGCACAAGGGTAAGGTCGAGAGCAGCGTCAAGTACGCGAAGAACAACGGCACTGAAGGGGCACACGTTCAAGAGTCTGGCTGAGCAGAACGAGCATTTGCTGGAGTGGGAACGGACCGTTGCCGACACGCGGATTCACGGGACGACGAAGAAGCAGGTGCGACGACAGTTCGAGACGATCGAACAGGACGCCCTGCTGACCTTGCCTCGTGATCGTTTTGCGATGTTTCACGAAGCTCGCCGTACCGTCAGTCGTGACGGACATCTGGAAGTCGACAAGGCGTATTACTCGGCACCGCCAGAGTACATCGGCCGGCGAGTGTGGGTGCGTTGGGACACGCGACTGGTGCGGGTTTTCAATGATCAATGGAAACAGATTGCGATTCACAGCAAGAGCGAACCAGGGCGTTTCCGTACCGATTCCTCGCATATTCCGGATGCGAAAGTGTCTGCCGTAGAACGCGGCACAGACGCGCTGCTCAGGCAGATCGCAGCCATCGGCCCACACACCAAAGCCTGGAGCGAGTCGGTCATTCAATCACGCGGTGTGCAGGGCGTACGAGTGCTGGCGGGCTTGAAAGCTCTGGCTGGTCGGCACCAGTCAGACGCTTTGGAGCAGGCTTGTGAAACCGCTCTGACCTACGGAGCCAACCGCCTGAAGAGCATCCGCAATCTGCTCAAGCGACCGGCTTCTCAGATACAGCAACCTCTGCCCTTCATTGAAGAGCATCCCATTATCCGCCCGCTGTCGGATTACTCCGTTGAATCCCTGAACGCCTTTCGAAAGGAACGAGATCATGAACGCGACACTCCGTGAACAACTGAAGGAACTGCGACTGAGCGGTCTCTCGCAGTCGCTGGAAGTTCGACTGCACGAAGCAAAGTCTTCAAAACTGGACCATGCAGAATTCCTCGAAATGATCCTGGCGGACGAACTGGTCGTCCGTCGTGACCGTCAAATTGAACGACGCACCAAAACGGCGGCGTTCCGCGATCAGAAGTCGATCGACGATTTCGACTTCGAATTCAACACGTCCGTGCGACGCAAACAGATCTACGATCTGGCGGCCGGTGACTTTGTTCGCAAGCACCACGATGCGATTCTGGTCGGACCTCCTGGCGTCGGAAAAAGTCATATCGTCCAAAGTATCGGACGACAGCTCATCCGAGACGGATTCACCGTCTACTACCGCAGCATCTTCGACTGCGTCCGAGACTTCATGCACGACGAAGCCTTCGAAGGTCACGACCGCATTCTCAACCGTTACCTCAAACCAGACCTGCTGATCCTCGACGACATGGGAATGAAGCATCTGCCGAAAAAGAGCGGTGAGTTCCTGTTCGAAATCATCATGCGTCGCCACGAACTCCGCAGCACCATGATGACCAGCAACAGACCTCTGGAAGACTGGGGCAAACTGATCGGAGATGTCCCGGCGGCAACGGCGATACTGGATCGATTCCTGCAGGATGCCGAACTCATCCAGATCACCGGCCGCAGCTACAGACTCCGAGGGCGACAGGCCGATAAAGAAAGCAGGCCCACGGAGTCCACTGAATCAGACCCGGCCGAACCCGCAAACGGCTCATCCAAAACCGGCCAAACCCGCAAACCGGGTCGCAGCACCAAAGCCACGAAGAACACCAGTAAATAACCCACCAACCTCAACAACACTGGCCGATTCTAACCCGCGAAAACGTGGCCGGTTTTAACCCGCAAACTGACAATCCTGCCGAGGCATGGGGTTAAGACAGCGAGAAAGCACGAACAGCAGGTCATCCATTACTGTGGCTTGGGACTCTGGAAGTCGTCCGTCATCGCACTCCTCTTAAGTCCGTGGCTGTCGATCAGACTGGTGTTGAAGAAGTCCATTTGAATCATTGTCCCGAAAGACACAACCAAGACCTTTCGATCGACAGTGCGATCTTATCATTTGCGACGTCGACGTTGCCGCAGAGAACTATTCGGCGATCCGACCATTGAGAAGCCCCTGTGAAGAAAGTTGATCTGCCCCATGAGTGGCCCTCCGTTCCGAAAGATTGTTGAGACTTACATCCTGCCGATGTTTCCTGGTACGAGTATTGTTCGCCAGGAATTATCGGAACGACACCGAAAACGGATCGCAAATGCTCCCGGTGCGTGCGAGGTGTATGTGTGCCCAAGTCTCGGAAAATGCGAGCGTCTGACGCTTGGAAGGAGTCAGCCGTTTGAAAGATCCGATCTTACGATCATCGACAATTTCTTAAGTCTTTTGGCAAACATTCCGGAAGAGACTCCTCAGAATCTCGTAAGCGACCTCTTGCAACATTCGCAACGTCGAGCGATTGCGAATTCCGTGGACGACAAAACTCCTAATGACCTTTTGGTGCAAATCTTCGATCAGTATAGCTCATGGGCTGAACAGACCTATGAGGGGCAACGGATTGCCTGTGGTGTGGGAATTAAGAGTTCAAAGGCTTCAGACGCTGCGAAGTCTTCGTTACTAGATGTATTCGCTCAAGACTTTGCGAAAGTGATTTCTAACGGGGTCGAGACGATATTGGCCTGCTCGCACGAGGGAGATGTGCTTGAGCGTAGATGCCCATTCTTCGTTGGCTTCAGCGCAGCGTGAAGCGGCAGCCAGATGTTGAGTCAGGGCCGCTTGGCGTTTGTCGTACAACGGCGAGGTTCTGTCAGCGAAGGACTCGCGTCAGGCGACGCCGGTGGCGGGCAGGAGAGCGTCCAGCGTAGAGCACTCGGGCGGAGGCAGGTTCTGTGATTCCAGCAGTTGCCGGAATCGGCTGCGACCGGTGGGCAGCCAGGAGATCACTTCCTCAAGCACGTGGTTCAGTGTGAATTCCGGCAGGGACAGACGCAACGATTCCAGGACGCTCGTCAGCACGGTACGGCGACGGGCTCCGCGAATTGTTTTGCTGGTGCGGCCTGTTTTACGATCGCTGGCGGCGTCTCGCAGAGTCCGCTCGGACTCGTTATTCGTACCGGGCACTGCGGGATGGATCACGAAAGTGAACAGTTCTTCGACTTCCATCAGCCGCAGAAGTTCGTTGACCAGATTGACGAAGTCGCGTTCGGCGTCCGTCGCCGGTGGGGTCGGGTCTTTGTACCGTTCGCCGCACAGCGACCACAGGTCATTGTCCAGCGTGCGAGCTTTCAGCTCACGTGTCGCCGGTTTCAGCCGCCGATCCCGCTTCAGTCGGCAGGCTTTACGGTACAGCTCCAGCAGTCCCGTCAGGAACGTGCGGTATTCTTTATTGTCAGGCTGCAGCAGCGTCAGCCTGATCGCTTTGCGGATCAGATGAGCCCAGCATTTCTGAGCGAGCGTGAAGCCTCGATACACCGCCGCATCGTCGCTGACCAGCACGCCGCCGAACAGGTCTTTCGGTAATAACGTCGCCAGAGTCGCACCGTCTTTGTGGACTCCGAACAGGATGATCCGCACCTGCTCCGAGAGAAACGCCCACACCGAATTGATGCTCCAGCCCGTCTCGTCGGCATGTACGACGGCAGAGTTGGCCAGCAATGTGCAGAGCGTGTCGAACTCCGGTTCCCACTGGCGGGATAAGCGGTTCAGCAACGCGTCGGCTTGAGACTTCGCCAGCTTCAGACCCCAGAAGAATTTGAACTGCTCACAAACCTTGTCCATCGACAGCCGCGTGATGAATACCATGAACGTCAACGCGAGGTAGATCTCGATCCCGTATTCAGACCGACCGAGCGTGCCAGGAATCGTCGGCACTTCGCCACCGGGCTCATGGTAAACATGATACGCCACGAGTACGGCCTGACCGTTTTCAATCCGCCACACGACGCGTGACAGATGCAGCGTACAGTCATCCGGTGAGACGTCTTCGGGAAACACATCCTCGTGGCGGTCCGCCTCGGCCAGTTTCTCTGCGGTGGTACGTCGACCGCGCCGAGAAGACTTCTGCTTCTTCCGCCGCTTGCCACCGGCTCGTTTGTCTTCGGCTTCCAGAGAATACTCGTCATCCAGTCGTTGAGTCGGATGCTGCCCGTCACGATCACTGAGCTGCTGCTTGAGTCGTTTCTTCTCAACCTGCAACTCGGCAATCGTCTGTTGCTGGTCACGAACGGTCTGCTTCAACTCAGCGACCGACTGCCGCAATTCGCCAACAGTCCCCTGCAGTTCACACACCAGCTCGACAAGCTGACTGACACTCAGCGCCTGTTTGTGACCGGTTTCTCGCGTCGCCTTTCCGTCCATCCGCGACTGATAGCAGATTCCTCACACTGTGCCTGGGCCAGATCACAATCTCAAGATAGGACAGCTACATCACATCTTATCGAGACGGCGACTTCAAACTGATGCGTCACCTCAACACGGGAGAAATCAAGCTTTTCAATGTGGTCGACGACATGGGTGAGTCCAGCGACCTTTCAAAAACAATGCCGGAAAAGACAGCCGAGATGGTTCGCAAGCTGGATGCCTATCTGGAGAAGGTCGGAGCCTGGAAGATGGAAGAAGTCTACGCGACCCGAACAGAAGAGCTGGAAAAATGGATCGCGGATGACGAAGAGAAAGTCGCGAAGATCAACCAACAGTTGAAAGCTGACAGCTTAGACGCGTGGGATCGCAGAAAGCTTCAGGCCGAATTGAAGTTAGTTCAATCAAGGCAGACCCATCATCGCGGCAACCTGGAGAAGCTTAACCAGGACCGTAAGTCCGCAAGCTGGTTTTGATTTCATTGACAGCCCATAGTTCGCTGATAATTTCGTTACAACGAGTGATGCGATGACAACGGCATCATCGCTCCGGAATGCCAACGAGAGAAAGACCATTGAAAATTAATTCTGTCATGATTTCGTTACGGACATCCTTGCTCGCCGCGACGTTGGTCTTGCTGTTTAGTACCAGTGTCACACTCGCGGACGCTCCGCCTTTGTCGGATTACTGCCAGCGATTGCAGCAGGAGATTCAGGGAAAGAAGCACGGATTTCTCGCTGGCAATGTCACGTATTATGTGGGCGGGTTTCATGCGAGCTGGGAGCTGAAGGAACACGAGACACTCGGGCTGACCCATCCATTCCATCATGACCTGCGCAGCCGCGGCGTTGGGCTATTCCAGAGTCACGGTAAGGATCATGACGATACCGGCCTGGGCAACGACTACTTGGGATGGGAGTTCTACAAGGACACGCGAGTGCTCTATGGCAGCG
>JADHNX010000391.1 GCA_016779365.1 Planctomycetaceae bacterium | reverse complement strand
GGTCACCAAAAGAAAGAACCCCTCGAAATTCCAATGAATTCCGAAGGGTTCCAACCTGTTCTGTCAGCAGAGTACCCAAGAGAGGACTTGAACCTCCACGGGAGTTGAATCCCACTAGGACCTGAACCTAGCGCGTCTGCCAATTCCGCCACTTGGGCTCGCTACTGCGAGGCGGCAGAATAAAGACTGGCGAATGTCCGAACAAGTCGTGAGGCAGCCTTTTTTGATGGCTTGTTCGACACGGAAGTTCGGTTGCTCCGGATGGAATAACTGGAGCGGATTTCGGGACGCTGCCAGAGAAGACGCGACACCTTGTTCCTGACCAATTTCACGTTGCCTCGCCAGGCAGTTCACATTGGAGCCGGGTTTAACTCATCGGTAAGCCACCAGCTCTGCCGGTGGTCATGATTTCGTCGAGCGGAGTCTGACCTACAGAATCGGCGTTGTCGTGGTCTCGTGTTCGGATGCCATTTCGCCGGCGTGGTAACTGGATCGGACGAAGGGGCCGCTGGCGACCATTGTGAAGCCGAGTGCTCGGACTCGTTCGCCGATTTCGTCGAACTCTTCCGGGGGCAGGTAACGTTCGACCGGAAGATGCACACCAGACGGTTGAAGGTACTGACCGATGGTGATCATGTCGCAGCCAACCGATCGCAGGTCCGCGCAGACATCCATGACTTCTTCGGTCGTTTCTCCGAGTCCGAGCATGATGCCGCTCTTGGTAGGCATGTCCGGAGCTTCTTCTTTGATCTGAGCCAGCAGGTCGAGCGTCCTCTGGTACTCGGCGTTTCGCCGAACGCGGTGGTACAGTCGCGGGACGGTTTCGGTGTTATGGTTGAAGACGTCCGGTCGAGATTCGATGACACGGCTGATTGCGTCTCGGTTGCCCATGAAGTCTGGCGTGAGGACTTCGACTTTCGCTCCGGTCCGCTCACGGACGGCCAGCACGCAGTTGTAGAAGTGGTCGGCGCCGCCGTCGGCCATGTCGTCTCGGGTGACCGACGTGATGACGACGTACTTCAACCCGAGTCTTTCAGCGGCTTCAGCGACGCGTGCTGGTTCGTCAAGCTGAACGATCTCGGTTTTACCTTTCGGAACTGAGCAGAATCCGCAGGGCCGGGTGCAGACATTGCCGAGGATCATGAACGTTGCGGTCTGCTGGGACCAGCATTCGGTTCGGTTGGGACACTTGGCGCTTTCGCAGACGGTCTCCAGTTTCAAGTCCTGGATGACGCTGTCTGTGTAGTACATGCCAGGCTGCGGGAGCGGTCGCTTCAGCCATTTCGGCAATCGACGTTTCTCGCGAGGAGCGGCGGTCACCGTATCCGAAACTTCGGTTGAAGAAGCATCCGATACGACGGGTAATGAAAGATTGAATTCCGGGCCATCAAGCATGCTGCATCACCTTTCGCCACGTTCGCTTAAGCATGGGGTGGCCGGTGTAGGGGTTTGTTTCTTCGTAGCCAAACTGGTCGGCAATGTGCCTCATCAATGCTTCTCGAACCTTGTGCATCGGCACTGGTTCCATCCGCTGCATCGATAGCGACGAAATTTTAACTCGGTCGGGAGTCGATCGAACCAGACGAACTGTATCCAGAACAGGCGATACATTCATGAACAGGCCGTGATGAGCGACTCCGTCCCGCACCGACGCTCCGACCCACGAAAACTGACCACAGCGACACGTAGTTCCGTAAGGGGTCTGCGTCAATTGCGAGGGAACTCGAAGTTCGGCCGCGGTTGCCACGGTCGCCTTTTGAAGCCGGTTTCGGAAGTCGACGAAACTGCATCCGATCCTGTCCAGCGGAAGAATTGGATAAGCAGCGATCTGCCCAGGAGCGTGGATCAGCGTTCCACCGCTGCGGTCCACTCGGCGAATTTCCATCATGCGCGACGTGAAGTCTCGCGTATCCAGCGGCAAGTCGGTGATTCGGCCTTCACGACCGATGGTCACAACTGGCGGGTGCTCGCAGATGATCAACGTTCCCAGCCGATCGGAACGTTCAGCAACCTCGTCGATGAGTCGTTCCTGAAGAGCCATCGCTGCGTCAAAATCCACGACTCCCAACAGGTAGACATCCAGCGCGACCGACGATCGGCCTTGCGAAGTCCAGACTGAAGTTTCGGTGAATTCTGACATTGAGTGTTCTGTCGATCTTTGTTCTGTCGCCCGGCCATAGGGATTCTCCGTGTCGACGTCTCGCCCTGGTCGCGAATAGGCGACGACTGTTTCGCGTCTCACCAGTGACGGGCGACATTGTACGGTCGCTGGTTCGCCCCAACAATCGGCGAAGAAAGCACGAATCGATGGTCACGAATGAGGCTCTCAGGAATTACCAGTGAAGCGGCTTGTCCGGATCGTGGTCCCACGGTTGGTCGAACTCAGAATCCAGTCTCGTGGCGATTTCGGCCCGGATCCCGGTCTCACCCAGCGAATCGCCAACCGGTGATCCCGACGTCTCGATGCCAGACAGCAGCAGAAAGTTTCTCATCAGAGCGTGACCCATCTGAGTGAGAATTGACTCGGGATGAAACTGGACTCCGAACGTCGGATGCTCACGATGCTCGATCGCCATGACGAGCCCGTCGTCAGTTCGAGAAGTCACTTTCAACTCGTCCGGCAACGACTTTTCGTCGGCAATCAGCGAGTGATACCGCGTGACTCGTAACGGCTTCGGAAGTCCCTCGAACAACCGCGTCGCCTCGTGTGAAAGCAGCGACGTCCGACCGTGAACCGGTTCAGGTGCTCGTCGAATTTCTGCTCCGAAAGCTGCCGCGATCGCCTGATGCCCCAGGCAAACTCCAAGCAACGGAATCGTGCCGGAAACTTCGCGAACAAGTTCGACGCAGATACCCGCTTCCGCTGGTGTGCACGGTCCGGGTGAAAGGATGATCGCTTCGGGCTTCGACTCGATCACGTCACGCATCGAGACCGCGTCGTTACGAACGACCTCAGCCTCAACGCCCAGTTCGGTGACGTAGCGGGCGAGGTTAAAAACAAAGCTGTCATAATTGTCGATCAGCAGGATCATGCAGCCGCCGATTCTCGAAGTGGCTATTCGCCGGTTTGCTGGCACAAGCCGGACCGTTGGAGTGCTCGCAACATCCCCTCCGCTTTGTGCAATGTTTCTTCGTACTCAGCGGTCGGATCTGACTGAGCGACGATTCCGCCTCCGACTCGGCACTGGACCCAGCCTCGCCGCCACACAAACGAGCGAATGAGAATACTGCTGTCGAACGTGCCGTCAAATGCTGAATAAAACAGGCTTCCACAGTAGGGGCCGCGAACCGTCGGTTCGAGTTCTGCGATGATCTCCATCGCTCGAACTTTGGGAGCGCCGGTAATCGACCCTCCTGGAAACGAGGCGGCCAGCAGCGACCAGATGTCGCACTTTTCCGTTCCGGGTTCCATGTTCGGAGTTCCGGGTTCGACGTTCCGGGCTCCCTTTAACGTTCCCCGAACTTCAGAAACCAGATGCTGCACCGTTTCGTAAGTCTCGACGACGCAAAGTTCCGGGACAGAAATCGAACCCGGCTCACACACTCGCGAAAGGTCGTTGCGGAGCAGGTCGACAATCATCACATTCTCGGCGACATCCTTCTCGCTTTGCCGCAACTCGTCGCGTGTGAAGAGGTCTGCTTCCGGTCCAGTTCTCCGCTGCCGGGTGCCTTTGATCGGCCGGGTTTCGACGATGCCGTTTTCAACTCGAAGAAACCGTTCCGGAGACGCGGAAACGATCGCCCAGTCAGCATGAGCCAGAAAGCCCGCGAACGGCGCCGGGTTACAGTCTCGCAGCGTTGCGTAAAGTTCGGTCGGCGGTACGTCGCAGCGAGCCATCAGACGTTGCGACAGATTGGCCTGAAAGATGTCTCCCGCGTGAATGTACTCAATGACTCGCTTAACTGCTGCCAGGTATTCTGCGCGAGTGAAGTCGGAAGTGACGCCAGCCCAGCCGGGAAGCGGATGTTGCTTTGCGAGTTCGGACTCCGGCCACGGCTCGCTGATTTGCTGCTGATCATCAACCGCCCGCTCAACGCCGGCCACACTCAGTCTGGCGACCACGTCCCGAATTCGTGCTGCAGCCCGGTCCAGGCAGGAGTTCTGATCGGCGTCGTCCAGCGGACTTTCAGTATCGTCAGCGACCCGGTCCGCCATCTTCGGCAGCCCGTGCGAAATCACCCATGCTCGATCTTCCTGATGGTCCCAGGCAACGACCCAGTCGTAAATCCCGAACCAGGCATCCGGCAATTCAAATTCGTCCCTGCCAGTTCGCGGGATACGTTCCCAGCAGCCACCAAGCTCGTACGAAAGCATGCCCGCTACGCCACCTTGAAATGGAGGCAGGCCCGGCACGCGGCCCAACTGAAACTGGTCGTTTAATCGAGCGACCGCTGCCTGCACAGAGGCAAACGGGTCGTCGGCGAATGCCGCTCGCTCGACGCTGAAGGAAGCGATCGGGTCTGCAGCCAGGAACGAGTAACGACCAAGTCGCCGGCGCTGCAGAGCACTGTCAAAGAGAATCAAACCTTCCGCTCCAGCAAACGCTCGCAACGCGTCGGCTGGTGACGGGGCAGATTTCAACTCTTCAACGGCGGGAACCACTCGTGTCTGCTTTCGTGCGACCTGACTGCCTGAGTAGCGTTTCGATCGATCGGAACATCGCCAGAAGTCCGCCGCCGAAGTTGTCTTTCAGATCCGCTCGACGGACCCGGTTCCAATCTTCAGGCTGGCGAATCTTCAGCTTCGTTTCCAACCAGTCGAGATACCGCTCTCGGTTTGCCTTCTTCTTCCAGAAGCCAGCCGGAACGCGAGCGAACTTCCATTCGAGCCAGTTGTGATTCGAAAAGCAGTCCATCGCAGCGGCCAGCGGAGACCCATTGTAGTGTTTCATCAACTGGTTGCCGAAGTGCTGCTCAAAATCTTTGCGAGTGACTCCGTACCAATCATCCAGTTTCTTGCAGCCCAGCCGCAGCCCAAGCCATTTCATATATCGAATACGGTTTTTCCGGTCTTCCCAGAAACCCTTCGGCGTTTTTCCGAACTGCCACTCGTTCCACTTTATTTTCGGCAGGTAAGACTTCACGGCTTCTGAAATTGTGCTGTCGTAGTGGAGAAGAAATGCCCCTCCCTTGTGCGTCCGAAAGTCGCGGTTCGTAATTCGGTACCAGTCGTCGGGCTCATGGATGTTGCACTGTTCGGCGAGCCATTTCATGTAGCGACGATGATTCTTCGGATCAGTCCAGAACGACCGCGGGCACGACACAAACAACCATTCGTACCAGTCGTGTTCGGGAAAAGTTTCCATCACCGCAGCGACGGCTGAGCTGCCCCAACAGTGCAGGAGCACGCCGCTACCTCGATTCTCTTTGAAATCGCTCGTTCTGATCCGGTAGTAGTCATCGATCTTTCGATAGCCTAGCCGCTGCCCCAGCCAGATCAGATACAGCCGCTGGTTCTCAGGAATTAACCAGTATCCAGTCGGAACCGGACCATTCAGCCAGACCGCTTCCCGATTGGAAATTTTTCTGCTGAGTGGATTAAGGGATTGCTTCCCCGCGACTTTCGCAGTCCTCGTTCGTGTTTTTGACATGTTTTGCCCGCATGTTTGTGCCCGCTTAAATCGCAACTACTCGATATCTGTTTCTCCAGA
>JADHNX010000390.1 GCA_016779365.1 Planctomycetaceae bacterium | reverse complement strand
CGGTCGTAATGAAGAATTGAAGACCGAACTGGAACGGGCCGAGCAGTTGAATCCAAACGCCAGACGCTCGCTGGATCAGTTGCTGGAATCTGTCGAGGGCTGATCGCCGCTGACGAGCATTCCCAAAATGCGGCCTGCGAGTGACATTGTTCCTCGCAGGCCACTTTCGTAGCAGGCCAGGCTGCACCTGACAATGTCCTGATTTGATCGGCCGATAGTCCATCGCAAATTCCGTCAGACACAGCCTGACCTACTCGACTCTGTCAGAACGATCTTCCTCGACCGTGGGAACACGTCAGCAAAAACGTTATTTTAGGGACCACGCTGGCTTGCCGGCGCGCAACATTGAGTCTCCCAACACCTGTTCCCGCCCAGCTCGCCGCTGACGAAATCACGACGCAAAAATGGCACTAGAGGAAAACAACTGGGTTCCGGCGGCCGTTTTTGGCGGGTCACTTGTGCTGCTCGGAGCGGGCATGATGTTCGGCCACGTGCGAGCGTGGAAGGAGCAGAAGTCCGACGGCTCACTTGCCGATCTGGACAGACAGTATTTGCGAAATCGATATTTCAGACGAATGCAGACATCAGCGGCCGTTGCATTCACCGGTTTCCTGATCGGAATCGGCGACGCATTTATCTGGCCGCTCGGGCCGGTCGTCGCGACTTTTTACTGGCTGTTCGTCATCATGCTCGTCTTCTGGATCGCGTTGCTGGCGCTCGGCGATCTGACATCAGTCCGAACACATTCGCAGACAACAATGTCTCAGCTCGACGCCACCCGGAAGGAACTGGAAGCCGAACTCGCCAGACACCGGCATCGATCGAACGGAAAACCGACGAAAGAATCCTGATCTACCAACTAAAAATCTTTAACCGCAGAGCACACGGAACGACGTGGAAAGGAAACACGTCTTAGGTGTTATTCCGTGCGTTCCGTGATTCATTCAATTCCTTGCGATTGTTTCACTCTGTGATCTCTGTGCCTCTGTGGTTAGAAATTCTCACGGCAGGTCAGTGAATCTTTTTGAAACGTAATTGCCACAAACCACTTTTCGAGAACCACGGTAACTCTCATGTCGACGCTTGAAGCTGCATCGTCAACGGCCACGCGGCAGGACACTGCCTGGCAGGTCTGCATCCACCCCGACTGTCGCGCCGCATATGGTATCGACGAAATTCTCGTCGGCTGCCCGAAGTGCGGAAACCTGCTCGACATCGCTTACGACTGGGATCGCCTGGAAGTTCCGTCGTCGCTGTCGGAATTCGAAGCTCGCTGGTCAACTCGCCAAAACCCGCTCGACTTCAGCGGAGTGTGGCGATTTCGAAGTCTGCTGCCGTTTGCTCCTGAGCAAAGTATCGTGACGATCGGCGAAGGGCAGACAATCCTTCGAGCAAGCAGCCCGGTCGCGAAGTACGCCGGCCTGGAAGAATCGAACCTGCTTCTGCAATACGAAGGTCTGAACCCTTCCGGCAGCTTCAAAGACAACGGAATGACTGCCGCGTCAACGCATGCTCGGATGGTCGGAGCGAAGTACGCCGCCTGCGCATCCACCGGAAACACGAGCGCGTCCCTGGCGATCTACAGCAGTGCCGCTCAGCTCTTCAACGCGCTGGTCTTTGTCGGCAGCGGCAAGATTGCTTTCGGCAAGCTTTCGCAGGCACTCGACTACGGCGCCAACACGCTGCAGATTGCAGGCGACTTTGACGACGCTCTGAAACAGGTTCGCGAAGTTTGCCAGCAGGAAAAGATTTACCTCTGCAACAGCGTCAACCCGTTTCGACTCGAAGGTCAAAAGACGATCATGTTCCGCGTGCTGGAAGCGCTGAACTGGGAACCGCCTGACTGGATCGTTGTTCCAGGCGGCAATCTTGGAAACTCAAGCTCGTTCGGCAAAGCGTTCCTCGAACTGAAAGAACTGGGACTGATCGATCGAGTCCCTCGCCTGGCTGTGATTAACGCCGCCGGAGCCAACACGCTGCACCAGCTTTACAACGAGCAGTTGCTTCGCTGGAACGACGGTCGCACGGACGACGCAAAGATCGACGGTTTCTTTTCACAGATGGATGCCGAAAACCGTCGGGCTTCGACACTGGCCACGGCAATCGAGATCAACCGTCCGGTCAACCTGAAAAAATGCCTGCGAGCACTCGAAGCATGCGACGGAGTTGTGCGGCAGGTTTCCGATCAGGAAATTCTCGACGCGAAAGCTCAGGTCGGAGCCGGAGGCTTTGGCTGTGAACCGGCCAGCGCCGCCAGCGTCGCCGGAGCGAAGCAACTTCGCGAAGAAGGAATCATCGCGCCGAGCGATAAGGTCGTCTGCATCCTGACCGGCCACCAGCTCAAGGATCCCAACGCGACGGTTGCTTATCATTCGTCGAAAGCCGGCAACATCGATCCGAAACTCGCCGACCAGGGAATTGAAACAGTGTCGTTTGCCAATGGTCCCGTCCCGGTTGCCAACGAGCTGGACCGAATCCTCGACGTCATCAGAAGTCTGTAAGCAGGAGAGTCGGCGTGGGAATCATTCAGCGTCACCAGAATGGAAGTCGGCGACGCCGTGGCGTTGAATCGTTTCTCTTCGGAGTCGCGATTTCTGTGATCTGCTTCCTGGCCGTACGAAAATCAGTCGCTGCTGACTCCATCGAGCCATGCGTCGCAAGCGGCGGGGGCTTTGATCAAAGCTTCCTGAAGCATGACGAGAAACTGCGGCACTTCGAGTTTGAATACGCCGGCAAAGCGGTCGGCCTGAAACCGGGCGCGAACGTCCGAGTCTGGCTGCCGATTCCGCCCACCAGCCAGCATCAGGCTGTCTCGATCAAGCGTTCGCAGTTTCCCACCAAAGCGACCACGTCGCAGGAATCCGAATACGGAAACTGCATGGTGTATTTCGAAACGGCCGCTCCGAAAAACGGTGAGGTCAGCTTTTCCATCACTTACGACGTGACTCGCGCGGAAGTGAAAGCTCTCAGTCGAGACGGTCAGGAACTCAGTGCCGCCGAACGTCGCCTGTTTCTCAAGCCGAACCGGCTGGTTCCAACAACGGGCCGGCCGCTCGACCTGCTGAAAGGCATCAACGCACCCGGCGATCAATTGAGTTTGGGACGGCTTCTTTACGAACGAGTCGACTCGCACATGAAGTACGACAAGTCGCGTCCCGGCTACGGTAACGGCGATTCCGTCTGGGCCTGCGACAGCCAGTTCGGAAACTGCACCGACTTCCACAGCCTGTTCATCTCGCTGGCCCGAGCGAAGGGGCTGCCTGCTCGATTCGAAATCGGTTTCCCCATCCCTGAAACTCGCGGCCAAGGCACCATCGGCGGCTACCACTGTTGGGCGTTCTTCCACACCGACGAGCACGACTGGGTTCCGACCGACATCTCCGAAGCCGACAAACATCCAGAACTGAAGGACTACTACTTCGGCAGCCTCACCGAAAACCGCGTGACGTTTTCAACGGGTCGCGACGTGAACCTGGTCCCTCGCCAGGCAGGCGAGCCGTTGAACTTCTTCGTTTACCCGTATCTGGAAGTCGACGGCAAACCGCTTTCCAAAGACAACATGGAGAAGACCTTTCGTTACGCGGATTTCAACTGATCGTCGCAAACTGACAGTTCGCATTGCCAGGAAACTGTCTGGACTCTCGTAGCTCGCCTCGGCACAATCGAAACATGAGTCGATCCATCGCACATTTCCTGTTGATCTTTGTCGTGCTGGCCTGTCCGGTTCAGTGCGTGATCGGCGGTGACTCGTGCTGTGTCTCGAAGGCGGATGAGTCGGAAGTTGCTTCTGAGCAAACGTGCCAGGCGTCTGACCACTGCTGTCACGGCGTGGCTGATGGGAGCTTTGAATCAAAGCCTGGCTCCGACGAACCGCTTCACGTCCCGCCATCAGACGATGACTGCAACTGCGATTGCCTGTGCAAGGGTGCGATTTCATCCGCCTCGCTGATCGCTCAGGACTGCGGCACGACGCAGTCAGAGACCGCCGCCGTTTGCAGAACCGCCAGGACGGACGTGTCTCGCCAATCAGAAATGTCGCACGCGCACTCGCCCGATGCTTTGTCCGGGCGAGAGATCCGCACATTGCGGATGTCCTTCCAGGTCTAAGTCGAGAGCCTGTTCGGAAGATCTCGCGCTGACGATCTTCGAACCGCCCGCGTTGTTTTTCGCAATCGGGATCCGTTTCCAGCTCGAATAACGAGCCGTCGGAAACTCTGGACTCTCAATCCTCAACCAACTCTCGACACTGGACTGATCGTGGCTCTGCTTCCCTGGGAATATGGCATTCGAAATCTGCTGCGCCGTCCGCTGCGCAGCGGGCTGACGCTGCTGGGATTAACCACTGTCATTCTGCTGGTGCTGGTCGTTGTCGGCTTTATCCGAGGCCTTGAACGCGCACTGGCAGTCAGCGGCGATCCTCAAACGGTCATCGTGTTTTCACTTGGCATGGGCGAGAACCTGGAATACTCGTCCGTTCCGATGAGAACCTCGGACCTCGTCGCCGCCAGCATCGTCGGTGTTCAGGAACGCTTCGGGAAGAAGTTCGCCTCACCGGAACTCTACCTCGGCACACAGATTCGCACGTCCCGCGATGGCAACCCCGGCATGGGTCTTGTTCGAGGCGTCACTCCTTCGGCTTTGCTTGTCCACTCAAACATCGAAATCGTTGCTGGCGAATGGCCTCGCTCGAACGAAGTGATGATCGGCCGATTGGCAACGACAAAAATCGGAGCGGAAGCCGAAGAAACCCGCATTGGTCAGTCGTTGTGGCTGGAAGGTCGCGAGTGGCGAATCAGCGGCGTGTTCGCCGCAGCGGGAGCCGTTTTCGAATCTGAAATCTGGTGTCGCCTGGATGATCTCCAGCAGGCAATGAAGCGGCAGGACTTGAGTCTCGTTGCTCTGACTCTGGAGCCAGATGCTGAGTTTCAGGATGTCGACCTGTTCTGCAAAGAGCGGCTCGACCTGGAACTCCAGGCGGTTTCGCAGATCGACTATTTCAGAACTCTGCAGAAGGACTACGCACCGGTTCGAATGCTGGCGTGGCTGGTTGCTTTCCTGATTTTTTCGGCGGGAGTTTTCGCCGGCCTGAACACGATGTACGGAGCGGTCGTCGGTCGAGTTCGCGAACTGGCCACGTTGCAGACGATCGGTTTTCAACGACGAGCCGCTGTCGTCAGCATCGTTCAGGAAGGCACGATGCTTGCCGTCACGGCGTCACTGATCGCATCGGCTTTTGCACTTTTCATGGTCAACGGATCCGCCATCCGATTCACCATGGGCGCGTTCGAGTTGCGGGTCGACAGCGTCTCACTGCTTTACGGATGCGGAACCGGGCTGGCTTTAGGAATCCTGGGATCACTCCCGCCCGCTCTTCGAGTCCTGCGTTTGCCCATCGTCGACGGGCTGAAATCTGTTTAATGCATACCTGAAAAATTCCCAATCCTGTCGAGAAGATTACTAACCACAGAGGCACAGAGATCACAGAGAACTATCTCCAATGAAAAACTCTGTGTGCTCTGTGCCTCTGTGGTGAAATTCAGCATTGTCAAATCGCGAAACAGCTCTGAGCAATTTCCTTGGCACTCTCACCCGAACTTCAATCACCTTCCCTGCAAGATGGAGTCCACCATGAAAATTAAACCGACACTGATGACAATTCCTGCC
>JADHNX010000389.1 GCA_016779365.1 Planctomycetaceae bacterium | reverse complement strand
CAGTTTCAGGTTACCAGGCTGTCTCGGGGAGTCGGTTGCTTCGTTGTTCAGACTCTGCTTCCTGACGCAGTTTACGAACCTTCTGACTCAGAACCGCTGCGTCGTACCAGGTGAAACTGAGTTCTTTGTCGGCTGCGTACTTCCCCAGCGTTTGCAGAAGCGACGCCGCGCTGTCCTCGTCGTACAGAAACACGTAGCGCTCAGAATCCTTCACCAGTGCAAGTACATTCATGCTTCGCTGCATGATTTCTCCTCGGTGCGTCGTCGCTGGCTTCCCTGCTGCGTCCGTCATGGCCGTCGGCGACGGCACTGGAATGACTGCTCCGTAGCTGCGTTTGGTCACGATTGCGGTGATCTCGGGCCCGGCTTTTCGAGCATTGCTCAAACAGCCTGAAGCACCGCCCTCATGAACCCTTCCTTCGACGATTCCGATCGTGATGCTTGAGTCTGGTTCCGCGACCTGCCACGGTTGGACGGATCGTTTGCTGGCTTACCGGTATTTTCGTGGCTTCAGGACGAGCTGCCGCTGGGCTTCGCCTCCGTGAAGCTGCAACATCTCCGAAATCATTACATGCGCGGTGAATTTTCGGAAAAACTCGCTCCGCTTCATGTAGGCCTCAAGATCGCCGCTGCGGAGCTGGCCGGTCAGTTCGAGGTAGTCTGACAGCCGGGCGATCAGCCGCCGATCCGTCGCGTCGAACAAACGGACGTATGCCATTAAGGGCTCAGCCGCAGCGACCTCGTTCAGAGGGATGCCAACCGGCTCGTCATAGTTCAGCCCTGGTCGCGTTGCCTGCGCCTGCGGAGTCGGCCACTGATTCGCTTCTGGATTTGGCACGGGAAACAGCGGCGTCCGCATGACAGAACCAGGCAAATTGGACTGAGGCGTGGCAGGACTGGTGTTGGCAGAGGGCGGCATCGTTGTCGTCGACGCAGGTTTTCTGCCTGTGCCTGGAAACTCCGCCACTGGAAACTCCGGTTCTGCGGCAGCGATTCTCGAAGTGCCGCTTTGAGTCGAATCCGAGAATTCTGGCCGCGACGTCGTGGCTCTGTTTCCCGATTCGTCAGGCGGAGAGGCGTTCTGCAGGTGCCGAGTGAATGGGTTGTCGTCGGCAGGCGAAGCAATCATCGGCTGCCGGATCGGAAGCTCGTTGCCTGGAAGAGGCGTCGGTTCATTCGTAGCGACAGGCGACTCAGGTGCCTGGACCACTGGCTCGGCAGGAGCAATCGGCTGAGCAGAAGGCGACGGCTGAAACGTGACGGGCGGATCGGAATTGTCAGCCTGAGCAGGGGCTTCTTGAGCACGGGCAGCCTCAACGGTTCCCACTTGAACGGGGACTGGCTTTGCGAGCGGCGGGACGAAATCCGCTGCCTCAGGTGAGAGATCCGGGCCACCATCAGCGACCTGATAACTCACCGGAAGAGTCTGCGATGGCCACTCTTCTTCTGCTGGCGGAGCCGGTTGAGGCTCTCTCGCGGGTTCCGGCTCGGGCAAAGAAGGAAAGCGATCATCACCGGCAGGAACCAGCAGTGACGCCCCTTCGGGCAGCAACGACGGGCCTGCGTCGAAAGTCTGATTTCGAGAACTCCCGGCATCAGCCAGCAGAATCTGCCCGATGTTTTTCCGAGATCCGACCGCTTCCCAGTCACCCTCTTCGACGAAAGCCGGGGGATTTCGAACCGCCGGACGCGTTGTTCGAAACGCTGGAGATTCGAATTCGGCGGAAACCCATGCATCCGAATCATCCGGTGACTGGGCTCGCGCGGTGCCGTATTTGGGGCGTCCGGGCCGCTTTGCTGGTTCATCCTCTGAACCATAAAGCGACGAAACGGTCGAATCTTCACTTGGTACGAACAGCCATTGCCGCGGTGAGTACCAGGCAACCTTCAAACCGATCCGAGGGTTGTACGGGTCGTAATCGGTGACCGCTCCCACAACGACGGCGTCAACGTCCAGAATCTGAGCCAGCCGAACGGCGTCATTGGGGCCGGTCAGCGTGATGCCATTTTCGACCATCGCCCGTTCGGTCACTCCGACCGGCAGAACTTCGAAGCCGGGCACCTTTTGCAGCTCGGCGTAGTAATCGAGAGCAAACTCGCGTCCATCGACGGTCCGCTCCTGGCTGAGATTGAAAAACGGAGCCACCGCCACAGTCTCCAGCCCGATGACCGGGTTCCGCATGCCGATCTCGACAACGGCGCAGCCGGAGCCCGCCAGAAGCAGCAAAAGGCAGATTGTCAGGGCGAAAACTCGAAACATGCTGACTTGCTGCAGAGAAATTATTTTGCGGAGCGGCGTCGGCAACCACTCTGGCTGTCGCAAAAACGCCTCTTCGAGCCCGCGAAGACGGCTCTTCGGTTCCTCTGCTTATCGGCACAACCAGTAAAGTCTCTTTAATCGGAATATTTTAACATCCTCTGCTTTGTGTAGGTCAGGCAGAGCCTGACGAAGTGACGAGGACGAAAATTCCAACCACGAAAAACTCGAAACAAACGAAAGATAATCGAGTGGCGACGCCCAGACTTGCGTTGCGCGAAATCGCACTGGCAAGAACTGTTTTCGTGTATTTAGTGTTTTTCGTGGTTGGAAAACTACGTGCTGTCTCAAGCCGAAAGACTCCGTCAGGCAGAGCGTGACCTGCGTAGCCATCTCCCGTCCCTCTGCGTTTTTCTCCTCGGCGACCTCTGCGATAAAATCCCAGTCTGATTACAGTACGCAGCGAACATCTCAATCGCTTTCCGCCTGAACGAACAGAAGCAGATGCCAGACTGGGTTCCCATCGTCGAAGAAGCAGCCATTGCCGCCGGCTCCGGAGCGAAATTCTTTGTGGACGACATCGAAGTCGCTGTCTTCCGGTCCGACGGTACTCTGTACGCCATCGAAGGTCGCTGCCCTCACAAAGGAGCGTCGCTCGGCAACGGCACGCTGGAAAATGGCCAGGTGATGTGCCCCTGGCACGACTGGAAGTTCGACCTGAAGACAGGCTCAGGACTGACCAGTCCGTCCTCAGCGGTGGCATCGCTCGCCGTCCGGGTCAACGATGGCTCCATCGAGATCGATCGCGAAACTCTCCCGCAGAAAACGTCGCTGGCCACGAACGTCGACGACGGCATTCACCGATACCTTGTCCGCTACGGGTCGCTCGGCTGGGTCGCAGTTTTCGGCAACGTCGACAAAGTTGAATGCCAGCATCGTGACCGAGTCATCCTGCAGACTCACCGAGGCCAGGAACTCGGCGAAATTCTCTCCACGCCGGAAGAACTCGCCACGCAGAACAACAGCGATAAACCTGGCGGCGAGGTTGTCCGCCTGGCTGAACTCGACGAAGTAAAAGCTCACGAGCCTCGCTCACGAGAACTGACGACTCAGCTGATCGAAGATTGCAGCACCGTGCTGGCCGAGTCCGAGATCGACCTGGCCATCGTCGATGGCGAAGTTCTGTTCGACGGCGAGTCCGCGGTGCTCTACTTTCTGGGCGACTCCAACCCCGACGCTGGCCCGCTCGTCACTGACATCGCCAAACGCCACGGCTTGGAGCGAATCGAACTTTACCCATTTATCGATCCCCCCGAACCAGCAGGCGGCGGCTGCGGCAAAGAAGGCTGCGGCGGTGGCGGCTGCCACTCTTAACCAGGACAAGCAACCTGCGCTGTGCCACTCGCAGGTCACCAGTTCAACGTGTGCCACTGACTCTGCCAGTGCTGATTGCAATCGACGATTGCAGGAAATTTCGCACTGGCAACGCCAACGGAATGCTATGCACATATGCCTGCCTGGATGCAATTACGCCCTGTCATACTGAATCAAATGACCAGTGCCGGTCGCCCGATGGCAGACTGAGCGGGCGGCCTTCAGGCTGGGACGAAACTTACATGCGATTTCAAGAGGTCAATGGATGAGCACGATCAATGGAATTGGGACCTTGTACTACGGCTGGTCACATCATTCGGACGAAACCTCGCATGCTACGAAATGGTTTGTTGTCGCGTTCTTTCCGATCATTCCAATCAGGATGGATCATTTACGAGTGCTTGATCCGCCAGCCGACGCTCCTCGCCGAGCATGGCAATCTCACTTTGAGCTAATCTCGCGTGATTCGTTGTCGCTCGGAAATGTGCTTAAGACATACTTCAAGGCCTACATCATTGTGCCGATAGTTTTGCTCGCGCCGGTGCTACTTGTTGAGACCGTGAGGATTTCTCATCCTGATTTACTGGCGACCCTCGAATTGAAAATCGGCCCGTTGAATAACTTCGTTCCCGCCGTGATTTTGCTCTATTGGCCAATCGTCATCTCGATAATTCTTGATCGAGCGAAAGGCAGACGAAAGCAGACGAAAGTGACATCCAGAAGTCGATGACAGCCGCTTCCTGCCGACCGATGTTAGTGGTTTGAATGAAGCGGTCAGTGGATACCGGCCCTGCGGGTTTACTCCACCTCCGAATTCAGGTCGCATTGAACTGGTTCGTTCGAGCAGCAGCCTTTGTCCTGCGTGCATCGGCAGCAGGGGACGCCGAGTTGGGCTCCGTCGGATTTTGGCAGCGACCCAGGTATCAACGAAGATCGATGGCTGCTGGAGAAACCGAATCGGCACCACTAAGATGCCGGGCCGAATTTCGCTGGTTGTTCAGGCGACTGGTTTCGACTTTGATTTCTGCTTAATTTCTGCTCAGGAGCGACCCCGATGAATAAGTGGCCGATCGGCGTTTTTACTTCCATTGACGACGGGCTTGGCGTCAGCATCGACGTCATGAAGGAACTGAAGATTCCCACTGTTCATCTGCATTGTCCGCTTCCTGAAAATCGAACCGAAGATCACGCCAAAGCGTATCTTGAGAAAGCCGCTGAAGGCGGTTTCGAAGCGACAGTCGTTTTCAGCGGCTTCGCTGGCGAGACCTACGAAAGTATCCAGCGAACAGCCGAGACTGTCGGCCTCGTCCCGGAAGCCTTGCGGGATGCTCGTGCTGCCGAATACCGCACGGTTTCTGACTTTGCAAAGTTCATCGGCTGCGGAGTTGTCGGCATGCACGTTGGTTTCGTGCCGGGACGCGATACCGACAGCTACAAGAACCTGATCGAAGTTACTCAGTCGCTGCTCGACTATGTCAAAGACAACGGCCAGAACCTGCACCTGGAGACGGGGCAGGAATCCGCAGAGCACCTGCTGGAATTTATCGGCGACGTCGATCGCGACAACCTGTTCATCAATTTCGACCCGGCGAACATGATTCTCTACGGCACCGGCGATCCGATTGATGCTCTGAAGAAAGTCGGCCACCTCGTTCGCAGCATTCATTGCAAAGACGCCACGTGGGCTGCGGAAGATGTCCGTGGCACGGAATGGGGAGCTGAAGTCCCGCTCGGCGAGGGCGACGTGGGTATGGAGACCTACCTTCGAACGCTGAAGGAACTCGGCTACGAAGGGCCGCTTACGATCGAACGCGAAATCGCTCATGACCCGGTTCGTCAGAAAGCCGATATCGGCACTGCCGTCAGCCTGCTCGAAAAACTGCGAGCCGAAATCGGCTGATCCCGTAGGGTGCGTCTCGACGCACCGCTGAATGCTCTCGCTCTGGTGCGTCAAGACGCACCCTACGATTTTTACCGAGTTACTCCGCAGTCGACGCCGCAAACCTGAGGTTCTTATGCAAACCCGCAATTCCCGGATGGG
>JADHNX010000388.1 GCA_016779365.1 Planctomycetaceae bacterium | reverse complement strand
GGTCGGCTGGCAGGCTTCCAGATGAGCACGCAGGTTCTCGCAGGTGAGCGACTTTTCTTCGACGGCTTCCAGCTCCATCGGCACCATGCCGACGGACCATTCCATCGGCAGCGTCTGCAACTGCGACGCCTGAGAATCGTTCGGGCTGCGATACCAGTCGGGAATCGGCAGGTCTTCCGGGATCAGGCACAGAATCCCGAACCCGTCGTATTTCAAGGTGACGACGATGCCTGGCTGCTCAGAAACTTTAGCGAGAATCTCTGCCGAGCCTTTGACTTCCTCGCCAGGCTGAAGCTGAAAATCGCCGCTCAAATTCGTGCCGAGTGATTGCGTCAGGTCGGCGATGTTCGACCGGCAACCTTCGAAAATCTGATCAATTAGTTCATCTGTCAGTGCTGCCATGCCCAGGCCCTGTTCGAAACGGTGTGCGGGACGGACGTCCGGAGATTCCCCGTGTCCGGCGGTGAGGTCTCCGGTCTCTTTCGCATCGACCAGGCGACGCCCGAATGCCGCATCTGTTTCTGATTGAGTGGCACCTCGCATAAGATTCAGGCAGATCCCTCATTGCTGTTTAACATTGCCCGGAGTCAGAGCTGATGTCTCGACGAAGCAGTTCCCACAGGATGCCGATCGGAAGAAAATGCGGTCTGGCGATTGCCGCCTGGCTATTTTCAGGCTGGCAGATTTGTCTCGCCGCTGATGACCAATCGACCGATAAACGGCCAGGCAGCGAAAGGAAGACTCCGACGTTTGACGCCGAAGCCGTCGAGTTCTTTCAGAAGAAAGTGCAGCCGTTGTTGCAGGCTCGCTGCTACGAGTGCCACTCGAAAGATTCCAAACGGCTCGAAGGCGGACTGCGGCTGGATGCTCGACCGCTAGTTCTGAAAGGTGGCGACACCGGCGCGTCAGCCGTGCCGGGCAAGCCGGACGAAAGTCTGCTGATCGAGGCGGTGAATTACGAATCGTTCGAGATGCCTCCGAAGGGGAAACTGCCAGCTGGCGAAATCGCCATCTTCAAAAAATGGATCGAACTCGGATTGCCCTGGTCCGAAGACGGGCTGACAGCCGACGTTGCCAGCGAAGAATTTCCGCTCGACGCGCGGCGACAGTCGCACTGGGCCTGGCAGCCGATCAGGCAGGTTGAAGCTCCAGAAGTTTCCGACACCAACTGGCCACGTTCAAAGACCGACCACTTCATTCTGGCGAGTCTCGATCAGCACGGCCTGAAACCAGCCACCGAAGCAGACCGCCGAACGCTGATCCGCCGAGCGTATTTTGACGTGATCGGCCTGCCGCCGTCGCCGGAAGAAATTCACCAGTTCCTCGACGACAAACAGGCAACTGCGGTGGCGTTTGAAAAAGTCGTCGACCGTCTGCTGAAATCGCCGCACTTTGGAGAACGCTGGGGACGACACTGGCTGGACCTGGTTCGCTATGGCGAAACGCTCGGGCACGAATTCGACTACCAGCTGAAATACGCTCATCACTACCGCGACTACGTGATCCGAGCGTTGAACGACGACGTCCCGTACAACCAGTTTGTGACCGAGCATATCGCTGGCGACCTGCTGGCTGATCCTCGCCGCAACCCGATCGACCAGACCAACGAGTCAATCCTCGGCACCGGCTTCTGGTGGCTCGGTGAACTGAAGCATGCGCCGGTCGATGTAAAAGGCGAAGAGGCTTCGATCATTGATAATCAGCTCGACGTTTTTTCGAAGGCGTTTCTCGGCCTGACCGTCGCCTGCGCCCGCTGCCACGATCACAAGTTCGACGCGATTTCGACGGCAGACTATTACGCTCTTGCAGGCTTCATGCAGAGTTCACACCGCCAGCACGCCTATCAGGATCCTCATGAAAAGATCGAAGCGGCGGTCAGCAAGCTGCGAGACATCCGGCGGCGGGCCGATCAAATCGTGCAGACATCGCTGCAGACCGAACAGGCTGCACATGCTGATCGAATAACTGCGATGCTGACGGGCGCTGCCGAAGTTCTGTTCGGCAATCCTCAACCAGCCGACAACGAGGGACGTTCTGCCGGCCCGCGCCCAGACATCGTCTTTGCGGAATTTGAAGGCGAGGATTTTGGAGACTGGAAACCTGAAGGCGAAGCATTTGCCACCGGGCCGACTGTTGCAGGATTCTCCAACCAGCAGCCTGTTTCTGGTTTCGCCGGGAAGAAACTGGTGAACTCCTACGCCGCGAATGACAACCTGACCGGAACGCTGACATCGCCTGAATTCACCATCGAACGAAACGTGATACGATTTCTGATCGGTGGCGGAAGTTTCAAAGATAGAACCTGCGTCAACCTGCTGATCGATGGAAAAGTTGTTCGCACGGCGGTCGGAAAGAACCGCGAGCAACTTGACCCTCACGAATGGAACGTTGCGGAGTTCGTCAAAAAGCGTGCGGTGCTGCAGATTGTCGATCAGCAGAAAGGCGGATGGGGACACATCAATGTCGATCAGTTTGTCTTTACCGATGCACAGAATCCTGTACCGACAAAACGACCAATTGAAGTCGTGGCTCGCGAACAGAATCTTGACGCAGCGATTCTCGACCGCTGGGTAAGAACCTTGTCGGCGGAAGACCTGGCCTCACCGTCCCATCCCGCCTGGGGATGGAAAGAGCTGGCGAAGTCGCAGGTCGGCGACGCTCGTTTGAACGTCGCCGCTTCAAAAGAAGCGGTCACTCGGTCGTCGGTCGCTGTCTCAACACGAGTCAAACGCGACGTCGAGGAATGGCAGAAATTTCTGGCAGAGACAACTTCGGTCGACTCCGTCCGGGTTGACACCTCGGCGGGCGAATCAAACGGGACATTGCGAGACTGGGAGGCGACCGGCTGGGCGTTTGACCTCGACGGCGGATCGGACGGTCCGTCGTTAATCGGAGCCGCCGACGCTCCGGAAGGTCGTTACTCCAGCACGAGACTCGGGAAGAAACCGCGAGGTGTGCTGAGGTCTCCGACGTTTACGCTCACAAAGCCAAACCTGCTGTACCGGATCGCTGGGGAAGGCATCACCGTCCGGCTGATCATCGATGGCTACGTGATGAATGAATACAACGGGTTGCTTTTCGGTGGTTGCAAATTTGACGTCAACAATCCTCGCTTCCACTGGGCAAGACAGGGCGGCGACGTCGCCAACTTCGTCGGGCACAGAGCACACATCGAGATTTATGACGAAGGTGATGGCTGGGTCGTGCTCGACGATGTTCGACTCGCTGATCCGGGGCAGCGAACCGCAGAACCAGTCTCGGCGGCCAACGTCGCCCTCACAGAATCAAGTGCCGATTCTTTCGAAGCAGCCTGTCGGTCGTTTGCCAGTCAGATCGTGAATTCAGCGAGCGATGACGCGATCGCTGACTCGCGATCCGCAACGAACGATGCTCAGGCGTGGGCGATTGCGCATGGCCTCGTCTCATTCGAAAAAGACGATGAGACGCTGACGAAATTGAAGGCGGAAGCGGCAACTGTCGAAGCCACCATGCCGACACCTCATTACGTGCTGGCTGTCGTTGACGGCTTCAGCGAAGACGAACACATTTTTATTCGAGGCAGCCATAAGAACCTGGGAGAGGTAGTTCCTCGGCGAATGCTGACAGCGATTTCGGGCGATGACCAGAAGCCGTTGACATCCGGCAGCGGGAGGCTTGAACTGGCAAAGCGACTGCTCGATCCATCCAACCCGTTTCCCGCTCGTGTGATGGCAAACCGAATCTGGCTCCACTTGTTCGGTCGAGGCATCGTCGCATCGGCGGACAACTTCGGAGTACTCGGCCAGCGACCGACGCATCCGGAACTGCTCGACCACCTGGCAATTCAGTTTGTCGAAGACGGCTGGTCGATCAAGAAGCTGATCCGTTCGCTCATGCTGACGCGGACTTACCAGATGGACAGCGAAGTGAATTCTGCCTACGCGGATTCCGATCCGCAGAATCTCTGGTGGCATCGAATGGCGATCCGCCGGCTCGAAGGAGAAGCCATTCGCGATGCCATGCTGACCGTTTCGGGAAGACTGGATCGGACGCTGCTTGGTCCGCCGGTGCCGGTTTACCTGACCGCGTTCATGCAGGGACGCGGACGCCCCAGAGGTGGCCCACTGGACGGCGACGGACGACGCAGTATTTACACGTCGGTTAATCGAAACTTCCTGTCGCCGATGATGCTGGCTTTCGACACGCCAATTCCGTTTACGACGATCGGTCGCCGCACTCAGTCGAACGTCCCGGCGCAGGCACTCATCCTGATGAACGATCCGTTTGTCGTTCAACAGGCCGAACTCTGGGCAAAACGAACACTCGCCGAACATCCCGGGTCTGCTGAAACTCGGATTGCTTCACTCTACGAAAGCGCCTTTGCACGCCTCGCGACCGAGCAGGAAGTTCAGGACGGCATCGAATTCCTGAAAACTCAGGCTGCCGCCTACGAAGCCGGAGCCAACTGGGAAACCGACGTGCGAGCGTGGGCGGACTTTTGCCACGTTCTCTTTAACGTCAAAGAGTTTGTCTTCCTGAAGTAATTTAGAACCTGTTCAACAAAGAGTTTTCGCCACAGATTTTCGCCGATGGACGCAGATTCGAAATACTGATCTGCGTCCATCCGCGTATCTGCGGCTGGTTTTTCCCGAGCCACTCTGTTCGGGCTGCGAGTTCGCCCGAAGGAATGCTGGCATGCTGCGAGTTAACGATCGAATCTCAATTCCGTTTACCGAGTTCGACTTCACGTTTGCTCGCAGCGGCGGACCCGGTGGCCAGAACGTCAACAAGGTGAATTCCAAAGTCACCTTGCGATGGGACGTTGAAAAGTCGCCGACATTGCCTCCGGATGTGCTCGCCCGGTTTCGAGCAAAGTATTCTCGGCGAATGACCAAAGACGGAGAACTGGTCATGCACAGTCAGCGGTACCGCGACCAGGGCCGCAACGTGGCCGACTGTCTCGAAAAGCTGCGAGAGTTGCTGCTTGAGGTCGCCGTTGCGCCTCGCAAAAGAAGACCGACTCGACGAACAAAGGGATCGGTCGAACGCCGACTGAGTGACAAGAAGCAGCAGTCGGCTAAAAAACAAAACCGTCAACGTCCGAATTCGGGCGACTGATCTGAGTGTGAATTGCCGTAGTGGCGGTTTCTTCCGGGATGCACATTCAGTAAAACGAATCCTTCACAGGTTGCTGTGTCGATTTTGCTTTTCGGCCATCAAGAATGATGCTTCTTTCCGGATTTGAGATCCCGATGTGTAGACTTTCGATGCGACTCTCTTTTTTGGGGCTGGCTTTGTCGGTGCTTTGCTCACTGCCGATCCGAGCTGATGATCAACGCGTTTCGTTTAACCGAGACGTTCGGCCAATCCTCTCCGACGCCTGTTTCCATTGTCACGGCCCCGACGATCAGCAGCGGGAGGCAGGACTGCGTTTTGATCGGCGGGAGTCGGCTGTCGCGAAGTCGGAATCGGGTGAGACTCCCATTGTTCCCGGTGACCTCTTAGCCAGCGAGCTGGTCAAGCGAATCACATCGGACGATAAGTCAATCGTGATGCCGCCGCCGGATTCCGGGAAGATGATTTCGCCAGCTCAGATCGAAACACTGAAACGCTGGATTTCGGAAGGAGCGGAATACGAAGGTCACTGGGCGTTTCAAAAAGTCGTTCGCCCGGATGTGCCTGCGGTTTCTGGCAATGAACGACACTCTGACTTTGCTTCATCCA
>JADHNX010000387.1 GCA_016779365.1 Planctomycetaceae bacterium | reverse complement strand
CTCAACCCAGGACACGCTGCGCAATCTGCTCGAAGACCGAATTCTGCTTCTTGATGGAGCGATGGGTTCGCTGATTATGGGGCAGGGACCGACCGAAGCTGACTATCGCGGCGAGCTGTTCAAGAATCACGCCATCGATTTAAAAAATGCCAACGACGTTCTGTGCCTGACTCAGCCGCAGATTATCGAGAAGATTCATCAGCAATATCTCGAAGCAGGTTCCGACATCATCGAGACCGACACGTTCAATGCGAACGTGATTTCGATGGAAGAATTCGAACTCGCCGAGCACACCTACGCCATCAATAAAGCCGCTGCCGAAATCGCGAAGCGAGCTGCCGAAGCGTTTTCAACGCCCGACAAGCCGCGATTCGTGGCCGGCAGCATCGGGCCAACAAAGGTGCAGCTTTCGTTGAACCCGGACGAGCCCGGCGTGAGACCCGTCAATTTCGACGACATGGTCGCTTCCTACACCGAGCAGATTCGAGGCTTGATCGATGGTGGTGTCGATCTTCTGCTGCCGGAAACTTCGTTCGACACGCTCAACATGAAAGCCTGCCTGTTTGCCATCGCGACGTACTTCGAGCAGCACAACGTTGAAGTTCCGGTCATGGTTTCCGGCACGATCTTCGACGGTGGACGCTCACTCACTGCGCAAAGCGTCGAAGCGTTCTACACGTCACTGTCACACTTCCCGATGCTCAGCATTGGCCTGAACTGCGCACTCGGTCCGGCTCAAATGAGGCCGTACGTCGAAAGTCTTTCGCAGCTCGCTGACTGTCACATCAGTTGTTACCCGAACGCCGGCATGCCCGATGGAATGGGCGGGTTCGATTCTTCGCCTTCAGAAGTCGCAGCAAACATCCGCGATTTCGCCGAGCAGGGCTGGGTCAGCATCGTCGGCGGCTGCTGCGGAACTTCGCCGGAGTACATCCATCAGATCGGCGAGGCCGTCAAAGGCTTGAAGCCGCGGAAGATTCCGCAGACGTCAGGGTTCTCAACTTACAGCGGACTCAACCGTCTGGAACTTCGCCCAGAGACAACATTCGTCATGGTCGGCGAGCGGACGAACGTCACCGGCTCGCGGAAGTTTGCACGACTGATCAAGGAAGAAAATTACGACGAAGCTCTTAGCATCGCGCGAGGCCAGGTCGAAGGCGGAGCGAACATCGTCGACGTCAACATGGACGAAGGCTTGCTCGACAGCGAAGCGTGCATGCAGAAGTTTCTGTACCTGCTTAGCGACAACGACGAGCCTGACGTCTCCGTTCCGATCATGGTTGACAGTTCGAAGTGGAGCGTCATCGAAGCTGGCTTGAAGTGTCTGCAGGGTAAGGGAATCGTCAACTCGATCAGTCTGAAAGAAGGCGAAGAACAGTTTCTTCGTCAGGCAAAGACGATCCGCAAATACGGAGCGGCTGTCGTCGTGATGGCCTTCGATGAAGAGGGGCAGGCTGTCGACTGCGAAAACAAAGTTCGGATCTGCAAACGAGCTTTCAAGCTGCTGACTGAGCAGGCAGGTTTTCCACCAGAAGACATTATCTTCGATCCGAACATTCTGACCGTTGGAACCGGCCTGGAAGAACACGCCAACTACGCGGTTGAGTTCATCGAAGCGGTGCGACAAATCAAAAAGGAATGTCCCGGCGCGAAGACGTCGGGTGGCGTAAGTAACGTTTCGTTTTCGTTCCGCGGCAACGACGTCGTACGAGAAGCGGTGAACGCGGCGTTTCTTTATCACGCGATCAATGCCGGCCTGGACATGGGCATCGTCAATGCCGGGCAGTTGGAAGTTTACGACGAGATCGACAAAGAGCTGCTTGAATACGTCGAAGATGTGCTGCTGAACCGTCGCCCGGACGCGACCGAACGACTCGTTGACTACTCAGAGAAAGTCAAAAACCGGTCTGGAGAACAAAGCGAAGCGAAGATCGCCGAGTGGCGAAACGGGACGGTCGAAGAACGGCTGGCACACGCCATTCTGAAAGGTATCACCGACCATATCGACGAAGACACAGAGGAAGCTCGCCTGAAGTACGGTCGACCTTTGAACGTAATTCAAGGGCCTTTGATGGCCGGGATGGCCGTCGTTGGCGAGTTATTCGGCGCGGGTAAGATGTTCCTGCCACAGGTCGTCAAGAGCGCTCGCGTGATGAAGAAGTCCGTTGCGTGGCTGACGCCTTTCATGGAAGCCGAGAAAGCTGAGGCCGGGGATTCGACGTCGCGGGGAACAATCGTTCTGGCAACCGTCAAAGGCGACGTCCACGATATCGGCAAGAACATTGTCGGAGTCGTCTTACGATGCAACAACTTCGACGTGATCGATCTGGGAGTCATGGTGCCTGCCGACAAAATTCTGCAGACGGCCATCGAACAGAAGGCAGACCTGATCGGGCTCAGTGGTCTCATCACACCGTCGCTGGACGAAATGGTTCACTGCGCGAGGGAACTCAAGCGGCAAGGCTTCACGCTGCCGTTGCTGATCGGCGGCGCAACGACCAGCGCGAAACACACCGCAGTCAAGATTGCTCAGCAGTACGACCAACCGGTCGTGCACGTCGTGGATGCGTCGTTGTCGGTGCCGGTTGTCGAGAACCTCTTAGACCCTGACAGCAAAGAAGCGTTTGTTACAAAAAATCTGGCCGAGCAGGAACGCGACCGATCGTCGTTCGAGAACCGGCAGCAGAAAGCGCTGACTCCGTACGCTGATGCTTTGGCTCGAAGATTCGCGACGGACTGGAGTACCGTCGACATTCCGACGCCATCGTTCACTGGCCTGCGAACAATCGAAGATCACCCGCTGGAAGACCTTGTCAATTACATCGACTGGTCGCCGTTCTTTCAGACCTGGGAACTTCGCGGCAAGTACCCGGCCATTCTCGAGGACGACGTAGTGGGCGAAGAAGCGGCACGCCTCTTTGGTGACGCGAAGAAACTGCTCGACGAAATCGTTGCGGAGAAGCTTCTGACGGCAAAGGCTGTGTTTGGTTTCTGGCCGGCGAATTCAGACGGTGATGACATCGTGGTCTGGAAAGATGGCGGGCGAGAAGAGCTTTGCCGCTTTCCCGCTCTGCGTCAGCAATGGGAGCGGCAGGGGCAGAAGGATTTTCGATCGCTGGCTGACTTTATCGCCCCCGTCGGTTCCGGACGAACGGACTATCTTGGCGCGTTCGCTGTCACGACCGGAATCGGGTGTGACGAACTGGTCGCGAAATTCGAAGCCGAGCACGACGACTATCAGGCCATCATGGCGAAGGCTCTGGCCGATCGCCTGGCCGAAGCATTTGCCGAACGTCTCCACAAGATTGCTCGCGACGAGTGGGGCTACGGACAGTCCGAGGAACTTTCGACCGACGATCTCATTCGCGAAAAGTATCGCGGCATTCGCCCGGCGTTTGGCTATCCGGCCTGCCCTGATCACACTCAGAAGAGCACACTGTTCAAGCTGCTTGATGCGGAGTCACAAACGGGGATTTCGCTCACCGAGTCATTCGCGATGTTCCCGGCGGCGTCAGTAAGCGGGCTCTACTTCGCTCATCCGGAGTCGCGGTATTTTTCGGTCGATCGAATCAGCAAGGATCAGGTCGAAGATTACGCCGCACGCAAAGGAACGACAGTGGAAGATGTCGAACGCTGGCTTGCTCCAAATCTTGGCTACGACCCAACGTAAGTCGGACTCTGATTGACGAAGCTTATTCGCCAACTTTGATTCGCGCCCACACAGCCGGGAACAAATAACGGGGTGAGCTGTTTCAATCAGCTCACCCCGCTCTTTTTCTTTCTGGTTTATCTGCCGCGAGATTAACTGGCTGCGGCCGGGGCTGCTCCAACTTCCTTGCCGGCTGCTTTCATAGCCGCTTCAAAGTTGGCTCTGGCTTTGCCCCAGGCGTGATCTTTCAGAGGAACGGCACAACTGCCCATGCCCTTACAGGCATTCTCGCCGGGCTTCGCTCCGCAACCGCCCTGGCCTTTGCATTCGTTGTTCCCTGCACACTCGTGAGCGGCGATCGTGGCACAGGCTCCGGTACCGGCACAAGCATTTTCGCCGCCGGCTCCGTGGCCCTTGCAGATGTTGAGGCCGCGGCAAACATTCTTGTCGCCCATCAGCAGGCTGGCCGTTTCTTCACCCGCAGCAGGTTCTCCGCCCTCAGTCGGTTCAGTCGTGCCGCTGCCTTCGGGACTGGTTGCGCCTGCAGAAGCTCCATCGGGAGCCGAGGCATCGCCGCCGTCATTAGCGCAGCCAGCAAAGGTTCCCGCGACGACTCCACCGAATGCTGCCATTGAAAGTCGGTTGAAGTCACGTCGGCTCAGATCAGTCTTCTTCATCTCTTTGTCCTTCATTCTTAAAAAGCTGGAGAGTCGCTCTGAAGCACTGAAGGCGTTCCAGGGCGAACATTCAGTAGGTCGCAATTCTCTTGAAGAGGCGGCAAGCCATCGGTGGTTTATCACACACTGCCGGCAATAAGTATTCAGTCAGGCTGAGTCGTCATCCTCTGACAAAATGAACGCTGACGAATCAACGAGTTTCAGTGACCATGAACTGGACGAGTTTCGTGAGTTCCTGATCGAACTTGTCTTTGTTGCGCCGCCAGCCCACAAAGTCGATGGCCTGCCTGGCGATCTGCTTTTCCTGTGGATGTTTCCAGTCTCCGCTGAACATGAAGCCGTCCAGGTTGAGCGGGAAGAAAAAACGAACGGACTTGCCAGTGTCTTCTTTGTACTGTTTTTCGCGAGCTGCCAGTCGGGTGATTTCGTCGTTGATCCACCAACTCGACAGCGACGCCTTCGACGAGCAGATCAGCACTCGTTCGGTTGTTTCGTAACTCGTCGGGGCGGACCTCGGTCGACGCTCCTTTGAGGAATTCGGCATTTCATCCAGCCAGCAACGAAGCCCTCGTGCCTGCGCTCGCTCGGCCAGGTGCCGAGCGAAGGATTCGTCGTCCGGCGCAAACCGGATAAACCACGAAAACTCTTCCGTCGGATGCCCGAAGAGTGACTTCCAGTTCTGAATCACTCCTTCAGAAATACCGCATCCTTGAAGAAAAACGTCCGACATTTTCGCATGAGAAAGCCGCGCGGTGTCGAGACCAATTGAACTGGGTCCAACATGGTTGATCTGGTCCAGCCCGATGACCTGTGAGAGATTAACGTGCCCGAGCGTTGTCCATCCGAAAAGCGCGTCCCGCATGTCGACGCCAGCCAGTCTGGCGAAACTCAGATCTGCGCCGACCAGGCTGGCGCCAGCCAGTGATCCATTCCGGAAGTTCGCTTCACGCAGGTCGGCTTTTGTCAGATCCGCCCCCGTACAGTCAACTTCAGTCAGGTTGGCCCTGCGGAAATAGGCGCCGCCTGCTTCCGCATTGTCCAGCGTCGCTTTGAACAGTCGGGCGGCGTAGAAATCGGCCTTGGTGAGCCGCGTCCCTCGAAGGTCGGCCCGCGTCAGATCGGCTTCGGACAACTGAGCACCGATAAGATTGGCGCCGCGAAGGTCGGCTCCGGTCAGATCGGCCCGCTTCAGGTTTGCGCCTCGAAGATCCGCATCCTGAAGATCGGCATCAGTCAGCAGAAGCAGCACGTCAGGATTTGCTCGACGCCATTTCGCAATCGCGGCACGCCCGCTCTTCGCCATCTCGATCAGTTTGTTGCTACTCACCTGACACCTGCGATGACAGAGTTGCTGCGTGTTCGTGAATGTCTCATTTCTCACCGCTCTCACCGCGAACGGTT
>JADHNX010000386.1 GCA_016779365.1 Planctomycetaceae bacterium | reverse complement strand
CCGACGAAGATCGAAATCGCGAGGTACGCAACGACAACGCCCCAGTCGAGCGACGTGAAGTTGGTATCGAAAAGTTGCATAACGACGCTCGGACCGATCACGGACTGCGGACACAAAGTGTCCCCGCAGGATAGTCCGAGAGCGTTCTGGCGTCAGTAAACGGTCGAGAATTTGCAGACTTCAGTGAAAAACGAAAAACCCGATTCCTGCCGGAGCGGGAATCGGGTTTCAGTTCAGTTTTTCAACTTCACGACGCGATCAGCCAGGTATCAGAAGACGTCCAGCAGAAAATGGTTGCCTTTGTGGTACGGGCGAGCGGTCGGGTAGAAGTTGTGCCAGTTTTTGTTGTAGACCGGAACCCGCTGTTCGGGCGAGTAGCGGTAGTACATGTGGTCGTAACTGCCTCGCTGCTGCTGGAAGTTGTGCGGGTAGTACACGTACGGGTAATAGTTGAAGCGGTTCCAGTCGGTTGGCTGGCCTCGTCCAGCGGCCTGAGCGTCGCTCGCGTTTCCGAGCATCGTCATCAGGGCGAACAGAACCAGCCCCGTCTGTGTGAGTCGTCGGAGCATTTGCTTCCCCTTCACTTCAGGTTTCGTAATGAGCGAAATCGAACGCGGTCGACTGTGCGAGCGAACTCGCCAACCCGATTCACATTCGCATGATTTTGTCAGAAGTTCCCGTCATCAACGTCCTTGTCGATCCGGGAACTCCCTACGCAATTTGAGTCGTCCTTGACTCACCGATTTGTCGAACGTCACCTGCGCCGTCCCCGCAGGACGCACGCTGCGCAAGTTCTCCGCAGCAACGTGCGAAACTGTTCCGTCAGCGACTGTGCCTCTTTTTGATCGGCTCAGCCGGGACCGGCACAACAGGAGAATTCCGGAGAATCGGCAAAGTTTCGCACGGCTGGTGGCAAGTGCGTGGTTGTCGAAATGGTCGAGGGTTACGATTTCCGCCCGGATTCGAAACAACCAATCCCGCGCAAATATGCTCAGCCGGACCGCCGTTGGCTCCACCGCTGCGGCTACTGATGGGGTCGCTTTCTGAGGAGAGACCAGATGCCTTTTTCGTATCGAACACTTGTTGCCTTTAGTCTGTTCGCCGTTCTGACAATGGGCTCGAACCGCCTGCAGGCGGCAGAGGAAGCGGCTCGGCCGAACATCGTTTACATCCTGCTGGACGACGCCGGGTACGGTGACCTGAGCTGCTATGGGCAGAAACATTTCAAGACGCCGAACATCGATCAGATGGCGGCAGAGGGGCTGAAGTTTACGGATCACTATTCAGGCAGCACGGTCTGTGCTCCGACTCGCTGCTGTCTGATGACCGGTCTGCACACCGGGCATAGCGTCGTGCGAGGCAATCGCGAGGTGCAGCCGGAAGGGCAGGCACCAATGCCCGCTGACATTGTGACATTGCCGAGACTGCTTCAGAAGGCGGGGTATCAGACGGGGATGTTCGGCAAATGGGGACTTGGTTCGCCGGGGTCAACGAGCGACCCGATGGAACATTTCAACAAGTTCTTCGGCTACAACTGCCAGCGTGAGGCTCATACTTACTACCCGAACTACCTCTGGCACGATCGCGAAAAAGTGCAGTACGACGGCAAGGTTTACTCGGGATACCCGATCCAGGAAGCGACTCTGAATTTCATCAAGGCGAACAGAGACAAGCCGTTCTTCTGCTACGTGCCGATGACGATTCCCCATGCGGCGATGCACGTTCCGGAGATTTACGCCGCTCCGTTCCGCAAGAAGTTTCCGCAGTTTGAAAACAAGATCGGCAGGTACAAAGGGCCGGAAGTCAGAAACCCGGCAGCCTGCTTCGCCGGCATGATGACGCTGATGGACGAGCAGGTGGGCGAAATTCTCGCGCTGCTGAAAGAGCTGAAAATTGACGACAACACACTGGTCATGCTGACGTCGGACAACGGCCCGCACATGGAAGGAGGCCACATGCCCGACTTCTTCGACAGCAACGGACCACTGCGAGGCCACAAGCGAGACCTCACCGAAGGCGGCATCCGAGCACCGCTGATCGCTCGCTGGCCAGGCAGGATCTCAGCCGGCACGACGACCGCTCACATCGCCGCACACTGGGATCTGCTGCCGACCGCCTGCGAACTCGCCAAAGCATCAACGCCGGACGGAATCGACGGAATCTCGTACGTGCCGACGCTGCTTGGAAAGCCTGCGGAGCAGACTCCGCACAAATATCTCTACTGGGAGTTTCTGGAACGAGGCGGTAAGCAGGCCGTCCGCATGGGAAACTGGAAAGGCGTCCGCGAAGGTCTGTTCAAGAACCCGAACGCTCCGCTCCAACTTTATGACTTGAGCCAGGACATCGGCGAGGCCAACAACATCGCGGCGAAGCACCCCGACAAAGTCGAGCAACTCAAAGACCTGCTCAAAGAAGCTCACGTCGAGTCCGAGACGTTCCCGCTGTTCACCGTTTCGAGCCGCAACCGGTCTAAGAAGTAGTCAGGAAGTAACTGAGCAAGACATGGGAATCCACCGTGTCACGTTCTTATGAAGGAACACCAATAGGCGATAATCTACGCTGATTTCACACAGGCCAGTACTTAATTAGTGCAGATCAGCGTTTATTGGCGTTCCTGATTTTCTCCAGAATTTCCCAGCTGGAACTGCATGAAGCTTGTTCCAACCTGGTACGCAGGGGCAGGAGTTGAGTGCGGGCGGTTCCTGCTGACCGGGAGTTGAGCTTCCTGAATTCACTGGCCGGTTCGAACCGGCCCTGTGAATGCTACTTTGAAGCTGGCAGGAGCTTTGTCAGTGTGGCGTCGAGATCTTTCGGGGCGATCGAGGTTGTGACGGCTTTTCCCTCGGCGTTGACCAGCCAGATTTGCGGAATCGTAGTCACTCCGTAATGAACGGCAACGGGGTGGTTCCAGCCGCGCCGGTCACGGTCCGCGTGGAAGACTGTCCGCCAGCTCATGCTGAATTTTTCCAGAAAGGCGTCGATCGCCAGTTCGTCGGTGTCGAGGTTCACACCCATCACCTGGAGTCCTTGCTGCTCGAACTTTTCAGTAGTTGCAATGATCGATGCAGCGTGCTCGACAAACGGAGCCGCCTGGCTCGACCAGAACACCACCAGCACGGGCGAACCTTTAAAGTCAGCCACCGAAATGAATCCGCCATCGAGCGTCGGGCCGCCGAGGTCGAGCGGCTTCCCGATCAGGTTGAGACGTCGCAACACGGGAATCGTCTGCTGAGCCTGAGGCGTGTCGGCATACTTTTGTCGGAGCGTTTCGAAACAGAGGATGGCTTCTTCACGCATGCCATAGAAATCGCACGTTGCGCCGGCGTCGTTGAGAAGTTCAACCGCTCGTTCCTGCTCATCCGGAAATCGTTCGGCAAATAACCGAGCCTGCCGGGAGAATTCCTGGATGTATCGGACGTCTTCGCTTCCTGAATACTGAGCATTCTTGTGAACGAACCTCGCAAGGATGTATGCCGATTCTGACGCGGCTCGCGACCTGGGATCTCGCTTGTAGAACGAGTCCGCAAAACTGAACAACGAATCGATACTGTCCTGGTCGCCCTGCAGCGACAGCGCCAGCAGTGACTCCATCAGCCGATGTACGGCGACGTTGAAGACTGCTTCCCGTTCTGGATCCTGGTGAGTTTTGGCGATCGCTTCTTCGGCGAGTTTGACGATTTCCTGATTACGGGTACGCCTGGCTTCTCGCTGTTTTTCGATGTCGTCCGTTTCGGGAAACGGCTGCATGCGAAGTTTGGTCATCTCCAGAACGAGCCAGCGCGGCGAGCCTTTTTCGGGAGGAGCACTCGCTTCCCGCTGATTGGCTGCTGCGGCAGCCTTCGCTTCCTCCGAGTCCAAGTCAGGAGTTGCTGGAGAACCTGCCGAAATTGTCGCCGTCGGGAGCGCTCCGGAACCGGGCGATGCAGGGGCAGCCGGAGTCGTCTCGATGGACACCGCTCCGCCTTCCGAACTGGCAGATTTCGGAGCCGTTGATTCGCCACCACATCCAGCCACCAGTACAGCAAGGACTGTCCCAAAGCCAAACAGTCCGTTTCGAGCTATCAGCATCGTTCTCTCCATCCCTTGAGAGTCACGTTTCAAACGCGATCCATCGTCAACCCGCAACGAGTTCGGTGCTCCCAACACTAAACCAGTCACGGATTTGTCAGCAATCCAAACAGAGGACGCTTTCAGTCATACCCGCAAAACCTGTCACCGACACCGCAGACCGCCCCCGCGGAAGCCAGCCTGACGGCGGGTTGTAGTTCAATTCACGAAAGCGGGACAAGATGGAGTCTGCCCTTACGGGGATTCACTCGTGAGCATTCAATTGAGCGACGGCGGTCGCTTCGGTCGGTGCGCTTTAATTGTCAGCCCCTCGCGAGCGGCAAAGAACAGAGTGTCAGAGTCCAGACGTTTCAGACGCCGTGCAGCATCGTCCGACATCTTGCTGACCATCTGGTCGGTACTCTGTGGATCGTGATGGCACATCGCCAGGATGTCCGGCTTCACCTGATCGCACAGGTCCACGACAGTGGCGATCGAGTTATGCCCCCACCCGACTCTTTGAGGATAAACACTGTCGGTATATTGAGTGTCGATGGCGATCAGATTGACTCCCGACATGAACTCAATCAGATCGTCCGGGTACTGGCGGGGAGCAAGATGATCGGAGAGCAGCTCTTCCCGGTTGAGGGCGATCTGATCCAGTTCAGAATCCGTCGCGAGAACAAAGACGGCACCGTCAGCTTCGACTCGGTAGCCGAGCGAACCGCCAGGATGAGGTAGCCGAAACGGGCGAATCTTCATCTTTCCGACTTCGAAAGGGCCGTCGACCGTCTTGAACTTCAGCTTCGCCTGCATGGCTGAAAGCTCGATCGGGAAATAGTCGCCCGTCATCTGTCCGGAAAGAAGCTGTTCGACACCGGCCGATTCCCGTTTCTCGCCCCAGATCGTGAACGAGTTCTGCGGCATGTAGCCGCACGAGAAAAACGGGAATCCCTGAATGTGGTCCCAGTGCAGATGCGTAAACACGATCGCCGCGTCGACAGGCTTGCCGGAGAATTCGTTCAGCCACGACATGCCGAGTTCTCGAATTCCGCTGCCGGCGTCGAACACAAGGAGCGTGTCTTCGTGGCGAACTTCGATGCAGGTGGTGTTGCCGCCGTACTTCTTCGTTTTCCGGCCTGGAGTCGGAATCGACCCTCGAGTACCCCAGAATCGTACTGTTAAATCACTCATCCGATGGACCTGTGTTGATATCTTGAGAAAGCTTGCCTGCACTGAAAGACGAAAACTCAACCGTTGCTGGTGTCATCCCCAACGTGCTCAAGCAAACGATCGAACAGGAACAGCGAATGTCCGATCTGCACGCTGTCACCACCGTGCAGAACACACGAGACAACCGGGACGCCGTCCACGTAGGTCCCGTTGCTGCTGCCGAGATCTTCGATCACAAAGTCCGTGTCAGTCTGAAAAACACGAGCGTGACGCCGCGAAACTCCATGATCAGTCAGGACGATGCCTGATTTTGGATCCCGACCGATCACAACTTCCGAGTCGCTGATGATCAGCTTCTCTTTCGTATGACCAGCGATTGGGGTCAACGCGCCGACAATCCGCAAGCGGGCGTCGTACCGCTGGAAGTCGGATAGAGCAATATCTCCGACCGTCTGCCGCGCCGGCTCAAATATCGTGAATTCTTCATCTGCCATTGCTGTTCCTCCAGACGTTTTTC
>JADHNX010000385.1 GCA_016779365.1 Planctomycetaceae bacterium | reverse complement strand
TGACAAAAGCCGACAATACATAAATCCTGCTTCCCGCTGGCGAATGAACCAGTGACTGCGGAACTTGTTTCCGTTCGACTGCGTTCTCCTGTTCTGCCTTGTAGGAGATTTATCTGGTTCTCCGAGGAACCATTTCTCCGCGACACGCCACGCGTCATACAATTCACGTCTATACACCCTCGCCATTCTTCGAGGGTTCTCGTTTCGTCCTTTTCAGGAGAATTTCAACCCATGAAAGCACTCAGATTTCTTAAACGCCGCCGCGGCTTCACGCTTATCGAGCTGCTGGTGGTCATCGCGATTATCGCGATTCTGGTCGCCCTGCTTCTGCCGGCCGTCCAGCAGGCTCGCGAGGCTGCCCGTCGCAGCCAGTGTAAGGGCAATCTCAAGCAGATCGGCATTGGCCTGCACAACTACCACGACATCTACAACCGATTGCCACCAGGCCGAGTTCGCACGACTTACATTTCAGGCGTCAATAGTTGGGCGACCAGCAACATTTCCTGGGCGGCGCGCATTCTTGGAAACATGGACTACGCGACGATTTTCGAAACAGTCGATTGGGATCGCTTTACGGGAGCCGGTGGGGTGAACGGAACGAATCCGACCGGTGCCCGTCGGCAACGCGTTCCGGTTTATCGCTGCCCCTCGGATCCGGGAAACGGAAGGTGGGCGAAGTTCGTCGATCTAACAGGTGTGCAACACAGTGGAAATGCACCAAACGGCGGATTTGCACCCGGTAACTACATGGCGTCGATCGGCAACCAGACAAACGAGCAATCGAATTCGAGTAACTCGGGAATTTTTGGTCTGAATACAAGTACGCGATTTCGTGATATCACAGACGGAACATCGAATGTCGCCATGATATCTGAGGCGATCATTGGATTCCCAAGCCTGGTGGTGAATGCGAGTGGATCTCCCAAAGCATGCCCAACAACGGGAACCGCTACGACAGACAGCCAGCGGGCACGTGGCTATTCGTGGTTTTATCTTGAACGGCCAACGGCCGGATATTACACGCACCGTGTTGGCCCGAATGCCGCCGAGTTCGATTGCGGTTCTAATACGGGCGATGCGATGTTTGCTTCACGGAGTCCTCATGTCGGTTCTGTTCATACTCTACTGGCCGATGGAGCAGTGAAGCAGATCAGTGACAACGTTGATCTAACGACATGGAGAAACCTCGGAAACATCAACGACGAGAACCTGCTGGGCGATTTCTAATCCCGGCTGGTTGACGGTTCTATTGGCTGCTGCATCACAGAGATGCAGCAGCCGTTTTCTTAGGTAAGCCTCAGAAACAGAACTCCCGGTTTCAGTTGGCAAGTTGTCACGACTCGAACCTCTGGGAGCTGATTCCGAATCAGATTCAAAACACGTAAAGGAGAGAAAATGTTGAAGCAATGGATGTGGATGCTGTTGTTGACGTTCACGATCAGTCCTACGATCGTTGGTTGCAGCAATGACGCGGATCGTACTGACGCCGTGACTGGTGAAGATGCGCCAGCGGCCGAAGAATCAGAGGAATTCATCGAAGGCGAAAAAGCGGCTGCACAAGCAGCCGAGTAAGTTCGAGCGGCGAGGACTGCCTGCGGTCTGCGATCAAGATGCTCCGTTTAGTTTACGAATGCATAAAAGCCGCGCCGGGCAAATTTTGAAGGTGGCGGGGAGAAATGCTCATCGCTGGACCCAGCCGTCAAATCCCGGCGTTCGGATGCTTGATGATTGGTGCTGCCGCTCTACTGGGGCTGCAGCCAGTTTTTGCCGAATCTTTATGGTGGCACGTTGCCCGCGGGCGTGAAGCGTTAACTTTTAACTTGCTTCCGTCCGCGAGCCTGCTCAACGCCGATGTTGCCGCTGAAGCCGACTGGCTGAGTGGCGTTCCGACGGCCCTTGCTTTCGACCTCGGCGGACTGCACGGCCTGATGCTTCTACAGTTGCTGATTGCTGTTTCAATCGCCGTGATGCTGATCCGTGCGGTCGATGACGAGCACACTGGCCTCAAAGCATGGCTAATACTTCCAGCATTGCTGCTTCTGTGCAATCGCTCATTGCCAGTGCCGGCCTCGCTGACGCTTCTGGCAATTCCACTTGTCTGGAACATTGCCCGCGACCAGCAGCGCGAACCCACGTCCGCTCGCCTGGTGCAATTGTTCGTAGTCTGTGTTATTGCCGCGAACCTGGCTCCCGGCGTTCTGTGGTTCCTGGCGGCTGTCGCCATCGCCGGGATCGTACGAGGAAAATCGCCGACGGCGCAATTCTCGCTTCATGGATATTGCCAATGTCTGGGAGTAGCTGCTGCGGCTGGATGTCTGACTCCTCGTGGAGTGCTTGCTTATCGAGATGCCTTCGTGCTGGCGTTTCCTCAGGTGAATGTTCCACGAGCTTACCTGACAGGCACTCACTTCGACGTGCTGGCTTCGTCGGATGACCGTTTTGCAATTGCACTGTTTGTCGTGTTGGCTGTTTTCGTCGCCATACACCATTTCCGACGACGAGCGTGCTTTGAAACGTGGGCATGTTTCAGCGTCCTGCAGTTTTGTGCGTGGAGTTGTGCTGGCAACCTTTTGCCTGTCACCGTACTTCTTGTTCTGCTGGGAACTGCTGACAGGACAAGCGTCTCGAAATTATCGATTGGGTTGCCGCGATTTCAGCCCTTCGCGTTTATGCTGACAACTGGCCTGTTGACTGGGACCTGTGTGCTCGGAGTTGCCGACCTGGATCGCCGCCTGGGCTGGGGCGTTGCGCCTTTACTTGATTACCGACCGCTGCAGCGTGATCTGACAGGGCTCGAAGTCGACGGAACGGTTCTCGCTAATGATGTACTCGGAGCAGGGGTCGTTGCTCTGCTGGAACTTCCAAACCTCACGGCTCATGACACTCCAGAGCGAGCATTGCTAGGCGATCGATGGATCAGCAGTTGGCGTTTGTGGGACGACATTTCTCATCAGCGTCGCAATCCTTACGACCGAGACGATGGAACGACGGGTGGCTGGTGGTCCTCCCTGCAGAACGACGATATAAAAATTCTGCTCATTGATTCGCGTCAGCACTCGATCCTGCGGACGCTCGAAACAACGTCGTGGCGAATGTTGTCGCTGGACTCCCCAGTCATTCCTTATGGATTCTCGGGCGAGCCGGCGATGGCAAAACCGATCCTGGAATGCTGGGACGCCCGGTGGATGGTTAACTACGGCCCCTGGCAGTACGACTTTCCTGGTGCCGCGGTCGTTTGGGGAAGAACGGATATTGCTGGCACCGTGGGCTGCGAATCGCTGACCGACGAATGCCGTCGACTGGCCGGTGTGTTTGAGGCTTTGGAGTTATATCACGCCTCCAGCAAGGTTTTGACAGCGGCACTTTCCGATCAACCATCAGCCACAGTTCAGAATCAATTACAGAAATCAATGCAGCGTCTGGCCCGTTCAGAGCAAACTTTGGCGTCGCGAGCCAGTCGGTGGGACACGTGGCTGGCGGTCAATCCGGGCGATGAGAAAGCTGCTGCAAGTCGGTCGTTGATGTTGAAGCTCGGGTTTCTTTCGAAACGAGTGCTCGGCACGTCCCAACTCCACTTCGAACCTCTGGCCCCCAGCGACAACTGGCAGACTGCTCGGTCATACTATTTTGACGGTCGCCTGGACCTGGCCATGAAGGCCCTCGACTCAAACAATTTTGCGACAGTGTTTGCCCGTGCGCAACTGCAGATTGTGTTGGGGCAAACGGACGCGGCGACTGATACGCTTAAAAGTTTGAACGACTCGGAAATCGATCCTGTACTTTCCGTCCTGGTTGCCCATGAACTCAAGTCTGTACAGCGCAACTAGACGACCGACGGTAGTCGTGCTGACAACCGTCGCTGTGGTTGCATGCGCGATGATGGCGGTTCAACATCAAAGGAAGCAGACGCCCGGTCCCGCAGTCGCCAGCCGCACTCGTCCGCCTCAAATACAAAGTTGCGTCGACTGTCATGACATAGCAAAGCAATTCGACTCGGTTCCTCACGCGCAGACGTTGCGTTCGCCTGGCGTTTCAGTGTTGCAGAAGCAGTTTTCCGGTCAGTCCTTCAAGGCTGGGGATGGATCCTCGACGTATCGTTTCTTCGAAGAAGACGACGGTAGCTTGTGGTGTGAAAACGACTCTTATCCGCAGCCGGTTTCCGTTGACTGGTTGCTTGGATCCGGGCGTCATGCGATTACTCCGGTATCTACCTGGACGAATTCGGCAGGACAGACAGAGCTGCTTGAACTAGCCGTCTCGTGGTACCCCGAACAAGGTCTCGGATTAACTCTCGGGCAGTCGGCTGAAACATTGCAGGATGCCATCGGAATCGATCGGCTCGGGAAGCGGTTGTCGCATGGTGAATCACTCGAATGTTTGGGCTGTCACAGCACATGGTTGCCGCTTGATGAAGGCCGCGTTCGGTTTCACGAAGTCGATCCAGGAGTCACCTGCAACCGCTGTCACACAGGAGCAGCTCGGCATGTCGAAACTGAAGGAAATGCTACGCCTCCAGGTTTTTCATGGGAGAAACTCACACCCCTGGAGTCGGTGAATCGCTGCGGCAACTGTCATCGCCGAGCTGACCAGATGACGTCAGAAGAGCTGACGGTCGATAATCAGTTGCTTGTTCGATTTGCCTCGGCAGCAATCGTGCAGAGTCCCTGCTTCCTTAAGCAGGAAGTGCCAGACGATTCTTCCAAAGTACGACTCGACTGTCTGACATGTCACGATCCACACCGTCCAGCGTCCAACGATCCCGTTTTCTACAGCGATCGATGCCGAACCTGTCATGGCGGAGCTTCACACAAGGAGTCGAGATGTCCTGACATGACATCTGACAGCAATTGCCTGCCGTGCCACATGCCGAAGGTCGAGATTCACCCCAATCTTTCGTTTACCGATCACTGGATTCGAATTCGCGATCTCGATTTGACCAGAACTCGATAACTCCACGTATGACAGTGCAGATTCATGACCGTCGTAATCGCGTCGGACGGTCTATCCTGGCGGGCGGGGCGCATTTCCATCTGAAGTGCAATTGGATTGACTTCGGCTCAGGTTCGGACAAAAGGAGCTTCAGGGGGTGATTGTTTTCCGGGGAAGGTTGCTGCTGGAAATGGGGCACCGCAGGGAGTTGGATAGTTGATGCAACAAGTCGACTGTCCAACGGAGAACCTGCGATGCCCTGCCACCAGCTGACTGTTGAAGAACGCGAAGTCATCTCTCAGTCCTGGGCTAACACACAGATGCATTATTCCGGAGCCCGTGCGTCACCGATCGCGCAACGTCTGAGGCGTTCGCCATCGACGATCGGTCGCGAACTTCGCCACAACGGGGGCTCATCCGGCTATCGCGCGGTGGCCGCTCAGGAGCAGACGACCCGCCGCCGCGTCCGCGATTGCCGCATCGTCCGCACCGCCGGCAGAAGCGAGTGCCCTGGCAACGTCGAGCGATGGTGAGCCGATTGAGAACCGCATCACCGTCGTGAATCGCTTGCCGAGATCATTCACCAGCGTGTTGCGAGAGCAGTTCGAACTGATGCGTGCGTGGCTCGAACCGATTCACCGAGCGACCAGTGCTCAAAGCGACGACATGCGAAATCTTCAGAAGAGACTGGAAGATTCGATGAAGGCGTACAAAGCGTTGATCGGTCGGATCGACTCTGATTCTGAGACGCCGTCCACTCGCGGCAAGCGTTTGTAATCTCCTGCCGGAACTGCGCTGAGCTTGTTCCAG
>JADHNX010000384.1 GCA_016779365.1 Planctomycetaceae bacterium | reverse complement strand
TCACGGACGACTTCGTCCGTCTGAGATGACTTTGTCGAGCAGCGCTGTCAGACGTTTTGCCACTTCAGGATGCTCATCAAGAACGTTCTTCTTTTCGCCGGGGTCGTTACTCAGATCAAACAGTCGATAACGGGCAACGCTGGCGTTGGCCAGCGGCGTGTTGACCTTGACGTTTCGGGCCTGCTTTGAATCGTGCCTCTGAAGTTTCCAGTGACCAACTCGCAGTCCGTAGTTGCCACCTTTTCCGTTGTCCTGCTGAACGAGGTGGTCTCGACCTGCGGCTCCCTTTTCACCGAGCATGGCTCCGAGGACGTTGAAGCTGTCGACGCAGGCATCGTCCTTCAGTTTCGCGCCGGTCATCGCTGCAAAGCTCGCCGCCATGTCGATCGTGCAGACGAGTTCGTCCGATTGGCCAGCCGGCACTCGACCTTTCCACCGAGTAATGAACGGCGTCCGCGTTCCGCCTTCCAGGACGCTGTATTTTCCGCCGCTGAACGGTCCGGCCGCTTTGTGATCGCCGTTGTTCTCCAGTGCTCCGTCCTTGTAGCCGTCATCCATCACGGGGCCGTTGTCCGAGCAGAAGACGACGAGCGTGTTCTCGGCAATGCCGAGTCGGTCCAGCGTTTTCATCAGCTCACCGACACACCAGTCGAGCTGCACGATCGAATCACCGCGAAAGCCAAGTAGCGACTTTCCCTGAAATCGTTCGTGCGGAATTCTCGGAACGTGCAAATCGTGCGACGAGAAGAAAAGAAAGAACGGGTTGTCCTTGTTGGACTCGATCCACTTGTTCGACTGGTTGACCCATTCGTCAGCGAGGTCTTCGTCGCGGAACCGTGCTGCGTGGCCGCCCGTGTAAAACCCGATCCGGCTGATGCCATTGTGAATGGTCGAGTTGTGCCCGTGCGACCAGTCCATCTTCAGCGTGTCACGGTGAGTGATCCCTGTCGGGTGGTCGTCGCTCGGCTTTCTGTCTCCGACCCAGAGCGGATCTTTCGGGTCGAGATTCAGCACGCGATGATTTTGAACATAGACCTGGGGAACTCGATCGTTCGTCGTTGGCAGCAGAAAGTTAAATCCGAAACCAATTTCGCGCGGCCCCGGCTTCAGCTCACCGTTCCAGTCCGGTCCATTTGGGCCACCGAGTCCCAGGTGCCATTTCCCGATGACGGCCGTCCGGTACCCGACGCTTTGCAACAACGACGCGATCGTCTCGGTGCCCGGCTGAATAATCGCAGGACTGTTCGGCGGAGCGATCCCTGTGCCTTTTCGACGAAACGCATAGGTGCCTGTCAGGAGCGAATACCGAGTCGGCGTGCAGGTCGACGCGGAACAATAGCCGCTCGTAAAACGCTGTCCTTCCGCCGCCAGTCGGTCGATATTCGGAGTCTTCACGCGAGTCGCGCCGTAACACGACAGATCTCCGTACCCCATGTCGTCCGCCATGATCACGATTATGTTCGGCTTTTCAGCAGCGGACAAAACCGGCGACAAGAACAGAGCACCAAGCAGCATCAAACAAAGGCGACGAAGAATCATTCGAGATTTGTCCTGAAGTGGATTGCCTGAAATAGATTGAAAGATTCACCGAGCGGGTGGACGAAGCGGTGGCATGTTTCCGCAAACATCCGCGCCGCGATGATTGTTGGTCCGTCCCGTAATCACAACTCGCCAGCCTGAAAACCTGACTAAAACGACCGATCGGAACCCGAGCTTTTGACGACACAGATCAGGTCGTCCAAGCTGTCAGTTGCCTGATCACGCTACGAAGGCCAGCATTGCGAACCGCCGTCCACTCGCAAAACCTGACCGGTCACGAACTGACCCATTGGCCCGGCAAAGAACTCGACGACACGAGCGACTTCGTCGACGAGAGCGATTCGTTCGAGTGTTCCTGATTCGGCCAGGCGTTCCTGGTCGACTTCGCGAGTTCCCAGAAATCGTCCGGTCCGAGTGTCGCCGGGAGCCAGGCTGTTGACGGTAACGTCGTAAGGTCGCATTTGAAGGGCGAGGCATCGCGTGTATTCAACAACTGCCGCTTTAGCCGTTGAGTAGATGGCGGAGTTCACATTTCCTCTGAATGCGGCGATCGAGCTGATGTTGATGATCCGGCCCGTCTTCCGCTCCATCATGCTGCGGGAAACGTGCTGGTTGATGAAGACTGTACTCAGCAGGTTTCGATCCATCACGGATCGAACGTCTTCTTCTTTAATCATCACGGCGTCGTTGGGGTTTGGCTTTCCGCCCTTTGCCGCAATGTCACCGCCGGCGTTGTGGACCAGAATGTCGACTGCGCCCAGGGCGTCGGTGACTTCCTGAACGATCCGTCCAACCTGTTCATTATCAGTGAGGTCGCCGAGAACCCGAACGGTCTTCACCCCGTACTTTTCGCCGATCTCACGAGCCGTATCCGTGAGCGTTGTGCCCTCCCCGTATTCCGCTGGCCCGTTTTCACGCATTCCATGAATGCCCACGTTGCATCCAAGGTTGGCCAGAGTTTCTGCGAACGCGCGACCGAGTCCTCTTCCGGATCCGGTCACGATTGCGGTTTTTCCTGTCAGCAGCTTTCCTGATGCGTCGCTCATGGTTTCGTTGGTTCCGGGTTCAATGTTGATGGTGATAGGCGGTCGAAAGTGTGCCACCGAATCTGCCAGTGTTTTCCAGATTGGCGATTCCCTGGGAGCTCACACTGACAGAACCCGTGGCACATGGTGAATTTGAGACCTCGTTCGATCTCAGCGGGCCACTAATTCGGATCACTAATTCTTAAACCGTCTTCGAGCCTGCTTCCGAGCCTGCTCAAAAACTGATGCGGTAGTCTTGTCGGAAGCCGGCGTTTTTTCATCTGTCGCAGGCGACGAAGGCTGAGTTGATTCTTTTGTTGATGCTGCCGTGCTTTCTTGCTTCTCCGTATTGAATTTACGAGTTGCCCGAGCGGTTTGGCGTCGCTCTCTGGCAATTCGAATTCTCGCCAGCCAGCCAGGTGCTTGAGACCTGGCTGGCTCTGCCTGAGCAGTTGAAGCCGCCATCGGCGTTTGAGCGACCTCGCGAAGTCGTTCCCAGAGGGCGAGTCTTCGGCCAGCAATTTCCAGCAGCAAAAGGACGATGCCTGCAATCATCAGCGGGGCAAGCAGTGAAACAGTGCGAGCTGATCTCGGCGGATTTCTGAAGACGTCCATCACGTCGGTGCGAAGGTTGCCGCCGCTTAGCTCGGCAATTCGAGCCAGCGTTTCCCGGCCCGACGGTAGTCCGATGCGAGGCGCAAACTCCGGCGAGTACGGTAACGTGATCGTCGGGCCTCGCGTGAAGTTTCTCTCGCCCGTGCGGACCAGCGTTCGGTAAGTGCCGGTCTGGTCGAGTCGAAATCGGGCTTCCAGCTCGTGAGCACCGGTCCAGACAAAGTCAGGCCGCAACACGTCTTCCCGTTCCTGGCCAGGCGGCACGATGATCAGTTCGGGATTCTGTGTCGATTTCTGATCGTTGCGTTCGGGGTCGAGTTCCAGCCTCACGATCGCGTCCTGCCCGGATTGCTCGACCTTAACGAAAACATCGTTTGAACTTCCACCGCCCAACAGCCACCGCACGTGCGTGACGAGAAAATCCTCGTACTGATCCCAGCTTCCAAACTGCCCGGAAAAGCTTCCGTCGACTTCCAGCGTGATCGCTGCAACCCGGCCAAGACCGCGATACCAGAACGCTGACCACGGCGCCTGATACTCGTCCCCCGACAGGACAGCCGCAGTGGCTTCCGGACGAAGATAGCTCAGGTTGTAACCATCGGCCTTTGGGAAGGGGCCGTTACCGAGATTTCCCATCAGCAACGCATCGGAAATTCTCGAGCCGGGAATGCCGTCGGGTTGCGTGTCCGGATCCGGTTCGACAAACGTGTTTCGAGCGATGCTCATCGTGTCCTGAGCGAACAGCCTGGGCAGCTCTTCAGCATCCGCCGTAAACATAATGTTTCCGCTGCCGAGTTTCGCGACGTCTTCCAGCAGTTTCGCGTCGCTGTCTGATTTTGTTCCGAGCCCGATCACACTGACCGTGATGCCGGCGGCTTCGTACTTCTTGAGCAGCGCCTTGTACGCCCCCGGTTCTTCGCTGTCCTGAGCGTCTGAAAAAAGAATGATATGCCGAGTGGAATAGCCCTCGGCCTTCATGAGCTGCGAACCGGCTTCGACAAGCGCCTCGTAAACATAGATGCCGCCGCCCATGCTCTGGATGCCGAGCACCTTGCGTGCGATTCCTTCGGCATCGTCGACTGGAGACAGCGGCACGACCACGTGCGGCGAGCTGTCGACCGCGATAATCGACACCATGTCCTGCCCTGACAACATGCGAACGCACTCAGCCGTACCCAGGTTGGCGAGGTCCATTTTTGTTTTGCCGCCCTTGACCGGCGCGGTCATGCTACCGGAGCGGTCGAGGGCAACGGCGATGGCGACTCGAAGTTTGCGGTGTTCTTCACGAAGCTCCATCGACACTGGCAGGATCTCTTCGAGCGGACTCTTGAAGTAGCCACCAGTTCCGAAACTGCGTTTTCCGCCTGTCATCAACAACCCACCGCCGAGATCCTCGACAAACTGCGTCAGCCGCTCCATCTTCAGCCGTCCGAAATCTTCGGCAGGAACGTTCTCCAGCACGACCGTTCGATAGCCGTCCAGAGAATCCTGAGTGAGTGGATGATCGGATGCCTTGGCGGTGTCGACAGGAATTCTCGCTGCCGTGAGCGCTCGTTCGAGATTCCCGGTTCGCCCGTCCGAATTCAGCACGAGCACGCGCGGTCCGGCATCGACTCTGACCACCCCCGCACCCGTGTTGTTTTCAGGCAGCGGGTCGTCGTCGAGTTTCAGCTCGACCGAGTAGCTGTGCAGCCCGCCGTCTTCCAGCAGGTCACGAAACAGCAGCCGGTTCATGCCGGTATTAAAGTCCGCCTCCCGCCGAGCAATCTCTCGCCCATCCCGCGAAACCTGTACGGTGCCCGAGACTTCTCGCCCCGCGTGAATCCAGACCGAATACTGAAACGGCTCGCGCGGAGCCACCGTCTCCGGCAAAAGAACCGACTCGATCGCGACGTCGCCAACCTGCAGCCGTTCAAACTCGCGAGCGTCGATCGGCACGCCTTGTTCATTGGCTCGACGCGCCGCCGATTCAGGGTTCGCCCCGTTCGCTTCTCCGTCTGAAAGTATGAGAATGCGAGCCGGTCGGTTCGCGTCCACCCGGTCGAGTGCGGTCAGAATCGCCGCATTCAAATCGCTGCCGTTCGGGTTGATGTCTTTGACGAATTCCGTGTGGCTGATCCTGTTGGCCAGTTCGTACTCGACACGCGAGTCCGTCCCGAACGTCACCAGAGACAAGCGGTCGCCGCTGCCAACCGCAGTCGTTACGTGATCCTCCAGGTTGAGGATAATCTCGCGAATGTTGTCTCTCGCCTGAGCCGACTGCGACAACGATCGATCAGCCACAACCACGACGTCAACACCACGTCCGCCAATGTTGATGCGAGGGCCCGACAACGCCAGAACCAAAGCAACCAGCAGCGCAACTCTCAACCATCCGGTTGCCCCCTTCGCCTGCCCGAAGCGACGATAAAGAAACCAGACCGGAATGGAGAGAATCAGCAGCTCCGGAAACTCAAACTGCATGGGGGAAGCAACTCCGTGCTGACGTGGAAGCTGGTGTAGATCTTGTCGTTCACGGTCTGCCGATGAGCAAGCGGTGACTGGACTGGTCGTTTGACTGCCGCCTCAGTC
>JADHNX010000383.1 GCA_016779365.1 Planctomycetaceae bacterium | reverse complement strand
TTGCCCTGGTTAAAGATGTGGCCACTTCGTCCCGGAGATTTTCCAAGGTCGACCTGCGGTCCGTGAATCGAAGGCCGCGCTGTGCCGGCGTCGTTGGTACGCGTCAACTGAGTGCGAAACTGAACGCCCGAATTCAGGTCGGTGTCGTGGAGCTTGACTTCGAGTTCGAGTTCAAAGTCTCCGTAAGTTTCGACCGTCTGCAGAAACTGAGTCTGATTGGAACTCGTGCCAACGATGACTCCATCGGCAATCGCAAACTGCGTGTTGTCGCGAGACGGTTTCCAGCCTTCGAGGCTCTTGCCGTCGAACAACGTCGCCCAATCATTTGCGAAGGCGGAACGACAACAGAACAAGATCGCCACGAGTACAATGGTTGAGAAATACCGGTGTGTTGTCGCTCGATCAGAGCGAGAGAATAATCTGGAAAGCATTAGAAATCCTGTGGCTATACATTGGGGAGCGAAAATTCGGGACGTCGTTCTTTGGTCAGCAAGGCATTGGCCGCATCATCGCCAATGATCTGCTCTTTTGCCGCGTCCCAGTTGATCGTGCGTCCGGTAATCCGACAGATATTGATCAGGTGCGCGACGCTGGAAATCAGATGGCCGACTTCGACCGGAGCATTGGGTTGTGCGCGGGTTTCAATGCAGTCCAGCCAGTTAGCGACGTGCGATTCGGTTTCCGACCCGGTGAATGGAGAGAGCAGAGTCTTCGGGTTGCACGCGAAGCGTCCACGATTGATTTCGATCTTGCCTTGCTCACCAATAAAGATGCCGCCAAAGGCCGGTCCGTCTGAACTCTCCAGGCGAATAACAGTGCCATCCGGATAGTAAAGTCTCACACCGCGATCCCAGTAGTCTTTCCCGTCGGTCGTGGGTTCGATCCGCGTTGGCGCGACATTCTCCCACCCCATCGCAAGATGAACCATATCCAGCGCGTGCGAACCCCGATCGCAAATGGGGCCTCCCGTGAAGGCGTCGAAGTTTCGCCACCTGCGGTGAAGCTGTTCGTGATAATCGAGCAGATTTGCCTGGTCACAAAAACGATTCCAATCCATGCCTTCGGGGATGGGTTGCTGGTCGAGGCCCGTAGCAGGCCGAGAGCCTGAGTAATTCTTAACGAGGATCGTCGAGACTTTGCCCAGGCCACCTTCGCGCACGAACTCGCAGGCATATTGATTGATCGGCGTGCTGCGTTGTTGCGTACCAACCTGCAGCACACGTTTGTGTTTTCGTACGGCTTCAACCAGTGCGCGACCCTCCGGAATGCTGAAGCTGAGCGGCTTTTCCGCGTAGATATCCAGACCTTTGACACAGGCGATGATTGCCGCCCGCACGCGCACGTGATCCGGCGTCGCGATCATCACCGCGTCGAGATCTTCCTGCTCAAACATCTGCTCGTAGTTCTGATAGCGTTTCCACGAATCGCCGGCTCTCGGATTGTCTTTGTTGTCAGCCGCGAGGACATCGATCTGCGGCAGGTAACAATCGCAAACGGCGACCAGTTCGGCTCGATGGGATTCGCGGCCCAATGCACGCGTGAGCCATTTGGCTCGATTGCCCGCGCCGATCAATCCAACCCGCACCTTGCCATTCGCAGATTCTGACGGTGCAGCGTAGATCATTGATGGCAACAAACCGGACGCAGCCAGCGTGGTGGTCACGCCGATCGATTTCAACACGGATCGACGTGAAGTCTTGTTTTGAGGGGAAGGGTTCATGGTTGATCCTGTGTTGTTCAGCGTGTTTTCATGATGTGAAAGGATTGGATTATTTCTTCGTTTTCTCTTTTCGGGTTTCCCTGCGCTCCCTGGTCAGGGCGGAGGGAAGTGGTTGGGCGGCCTCCTCGAAACCAGGGACCAGGGCCCGGAGTTTTTCAACGGTGGTAGCGTATGTCGGGTTGTCGATCTGGTTGGTCCATTCGTGGGGATCCCTGGAAGCGTCGTAGAATTCCTCCTGGTCGGCCCCATAGCGGGTATAGCGGCCGAGTTCATGGCGGATGCTGATATAGGCCAGGTCCGTTTTGCCTTTATCGCACAATCCGGTGATGGCGGTGCTTTCCCACGGAGCTTTCGGATCCTTGAGCAGGGGAACCAGAGAGCGTCCATCGACGTAGGCTGGAGGCGTCAGTCCGCAGAGTTCAGCCAGGGTGGGGTAGATGTCCATCAGGGAAACGAACCGTTCAGACACCCCCTCGGCCTGGGTGACTCCCGGCGCGCGAAACATCAACAAGGTGTGCGTTCCCTCTTCCCAAAGGGTCGTCTTTTGCCAGTGATGTTTTTCTCCCAGGTGAAACCCGTGATCGGTGAGGAAGACGACAATGGTGTTGTCGCTGTAGGGGCTTTTTTCGAGGGCATCGAGGACACGCCCGATCTGCGTATCGACATAGGTAGTCGTGGCGAGGTAAGCCTGCACCGCCTCTTTATGCTTACCAGATTCGATCACCTTATCGGCGAAGCTCCCGATCCCATCGCTCACCGCTTTGGCCAGCGGAGGAAGGTCGTCCAGGTCATCATCCTTCAGCTCGGGAAGGACAATCTGGTCCAGGGGGTACATGTCGAAATACTTTTTCGGGACATACCAGGGCATGTGGGGATTGAAGGAGCCGTAGGCCAGGAAGAACGGCTTATCGTGTTGCTTCTCCAGGATCGCGATGGCCTTATCGGCCCCGCCGGTGTCATTCATTTGTTGCTCAGTGAGGTGGATGGGCCCCCAATCCTGTTCGCCCCCGCTGAGTCCAGCCAGCGGCGCACCGGGAGGAGCCGGATCCCTTTTGTGGCCAACCTTAACGTCCCAGTATTCTTTCTGGTCCCAGCCGTGGGTGATCTTGCCGTACCCGAAGGTGCCGTAGCCGTTCTTCTTGAACAACCCGGCCAGTGACAGCACGTCATCCTGGTTCAGTACCTCACTTTTGCTGATGGTCTGCGCGTTGTTGTAGATGCCCGATTTCCAGGGTGCTACACCTGAAAAGAACGCGGTGCGAGAAGGCGAACAAACCGGCGCGGCGGTGTATGCCCGTGTGAAATTGACACCACTGGCAGCAAACTTTCGCAGATTAGGGGCAACGACTTTGCCTGCGTACCGATCCGCATCCTCGAGCAGCCAACTGTTCAAATCATCGGCAACCAAAAACAGCACGTTCATCGGCTTGGCGGGCGCGGCCGCCTGGCAGGCCGAATGTGCGAAAAGCGATAGGATCGCGGTGGCAAAGATTGATAGTACGAGTGGGAAACGCATTTACTGTCTGCTCCTCTTCTTTCCGTTCTTCTTTGTTGCTGAATCTTCTGCACCGGGGAGTCTGCCAATCGGTCGGCTGTTGGCTTCGAGTTCCCTGACCGCTGCGTCCATCCGACGTCGCAGTTCTGCGACCATTTCGGGATGGTCGCCTGAGATGTCTTGCGTCTCGCCGGGGTCGTCCTGCAGGTTAAAAAGCGATCCCGCCGGCGCTGACGGACGTTTTCCCTCTCGACCGCTCTTGCCGCCCGGCTTCAATTCTCTAACAAGCAGTTTCCACTGCCCCTGACGAATGACCGAACCGGGGACGATGAATGATTCGTGGATCGGCTTCTCAACTTTCTCGCCCTTCAGGTACGGCAGAATGTTTCGGCCGTCGATCACGCGGTCGTGCGGCGGGGCGACTCCGGCGATCGCACAGAACGTCGGCAGCAAGTCGATGATTCCGGTGATTTGACTGTTCGTCGAACCCGATTCGATCGTGCCCGGCCAGCGCATGATGCACGGCACACGAATGCCGCCCTCGAAGTCGGTCCACTTGCCGTCGCGAAACGGGCCGGCATCGCCGCCGTTGATGCCGAGTACCGGGCCGTTGTCTGACGCAAAGATGAAAAGCGTGTTCTCCGCGACGCCCTGCTCGTCGAGCGTCTTCATTAACTCACCGACCTGCCAGTCGATTTCACGGATCACGTCGCCGTACTCGCCGCGCTGTGATGTGCCCTTGAAGCGTTCATTTGGTATCCACGGCGTGTGCGGCAGCGGCGATGCGTAGTAGAGAAAGAACGGGCTTTCCTTGTTCTCCTTGATAAAGCCGATCGCGGCGTCGAGTAGTTTTGGGGAGTGTTCCCCGTCGGTCTTGTGCTTGATCGATTCGACGCGTTCGAGGTTTCGATAGATGCCCGTGCCCTGATCGAGATCGATCATGAAACCGTAGAAGAAATCGAATCCGTGACGAGTGGGGTTAAATGCGTCCCACTCGCCCAGATGCCACTTGCCGACGATGCCCGTCGTGTAGCCTGCTGTTTTCAGAAGCTCCGGCGTCGTGACTTCATCGAAGTGAATTCCGATGCGATCTTTGTTGTAGATGACTTTGGTGCAACCAGCACGATGCGCGTGCGAACCCGTCATCAAAGCCAGACGAGTTGGCGAGCAGCGCTGATGCACATAAAAGTCGGTGAACTTCATGCCTTGCTTGCACAGCCGGTCGATGTTCGGTGTCTCAAGTGACTCCGAGCCGAAGCAACCGAGGTCGCCGTAGCCCTGATCGTCGGTCAAGAACACAACAATGTTCGGCTTGTCGACGGCTTCGACGAAACCGGCAGTGCATACCAAGAGGAAGACGCAGACCACACCGTGTTTGAAAAGACCAATGCTCATTGTTCGCTGGCAACTCCTGCAGGACGTAAGTTCTTTCTGAGAGCCGTCTCGAAAGTTGCCAGTTGCCGCTTCAGACGCTGGGCAATCTCGGGATGCTCATCAATCAGGTTCGTCCGCTCACCGACGTCGTCGCTCAGGTTATAGAGCGTCTCGACGGCGACCTTCTTCGACTTGCTGTCACTGGCGGGTTGACGTTTCGATCTCTTCTCCTTTGGAGGCTTGTCGGTCGCGCTGCGGTACTTCCAGTGGCCGACGCGGATTCCATCAACGCTGCGGCCTCGCAGGTAGTAGATGGCTTCGTGAGGCGACTTCGCATCCGGCTTACCGGCGAGCAAAGGCCAGATATCTTTTCCATCAATCACGCGGTCATCAGGAACATCGCCGCCCGCGAGTCTGGTCAGCGTCGGCAGCAGGTCCATAACGGTGATGGCTGCGTCGGATTCTGTTCCGGCGGGAATCGTTCCCGGCCAGCAAGCGACGAACGGGACTCGAACGCCGCCTTCGAGAGTCGAGCCTTTGCCGCCTTTCAACGGGCCGGCGCTGCCGCCCGTGGCCGTGTTGGGGCCGTTGTCAGACGTGAAGATGACCAGCGTGTTCCTGTCGATCCCAAGTTCTTTCAGAGACCGCAGAATCTCGCCGGTGCTCCAGTCAAGTTCCTGAATCGTGTCGCCGTAGATGCCTCGCTTGCTGCTGCCCACGAACTCTTCGGAAGCATGCAGCGGGATGTGCGGCATGTTGTGCGCCAGGTACAGGAAGAACGGTTTGTTCTTGTGCTCCGTGATGAAGCGGACGGCCTCGCGCGTGTACCGCTGAGTAAACTGTGTCTGATCCGCGGGGACTTCGATGACCACATTGTCCAGGACCAGCGGGCACTTCGCTTCTTCCAACTTGAGAATACTCTCGCGGGTGTATCCGTCGCGCCAGACGCAGTCTTCGGCGTACTGTTTAATGGTCGGGTCAAAGCCCTGGCTGTTCGAGGCCAGCGTTCCGTACCACGTATCGAATCCGTGATTCAACGGCTGGAACATGTCCTGGTTACCGAGATGCCACTTGCCGATGATGGCCGTCGCGTAACCCTGTTCTTTGAGCATTTCCGGCAGCGTGATTTCGTCGGGATTCAGCCCGTGGCTGTTCCTCGGAAACAGGACGC
>JADHNX010000382.1 GCA_016779365.1 Planctomycetaceae bacterium | reverse complement strand
AGGCGAAGTCTGAATCGACCACATTCAGCACGCTCCTGTTTTGCCTGATGAGTTCGCCGACGAAACCGATTGTCTCCTGCAACATGAAATCGCGCACGGTAATGCGGTAAGGCACTTCGGTGCCCTTCGTTTCGCCAATGGGTACCCGGTACAGGAACCGTGGATACAGCTTGTCATTGATCGGCACAGTGAGCGTTTTCCGGATGCTCAGCCACTGCAGTGTGAAATCCTCAACAAATGCCTGAGAACGCTCGTCCGCGAGTAAGCGCTGGACCTGCTGCATGATGACCGAGTCGTTGTTCAGTTGTGCTTCTGCAGCCAGGTCGAGTAGTTCCTTGTCGGGCATGCTCGCCCACAGGAAGTACGACAGCTTCGATGCCATCGCAAAGTGGTCGTTCGTCGCCGGAGCCGATTCGGTGTGGTAGAGGAACTGCGGCGAGATCATGAGCATCGCCAGTGTCTCGCGCATCGCTTGCTCGAAGTTCTCGACGCTAGGGCGAATGAGGCTGAAGATCGTCGCGAACTTGTCGATCTCCGGATCGTTCGCCGGGCGGCGGTAGGCCCGCGACATAAACCGCTCGATGACCTGCCTGACGTAGGCGGTTTCATCGGTCTTGCGCAGCGGCGACTCGAACAGGATGTCCGTGTGGTGCCTGGGCGGCCAGACATCGACGATCGGCACCTCGATTTCGATCCAGCTAATCACCGCACGTGGCATCGCAAGCTGGCGGATGTTGGCGTAATGTCCGCCATCATTGAGCGTCCCGTCGTCGAAGAATATTCGCGGCTTGATCGACAGTCGATCGATCATTGTGGCGTTCGGCGGCCTGCCGACCTGCACTGGCGAAGTGGGATGGTTTTCGATCCGCCCGCGGAACTCGAAGACGCTGGGCTCATCCGGGGTGTTGATCAGGTACATCCGGCCGACTGTCTTGTAGGGCGTCTCAGTTCGACCGGGGGTCGTGCCCATGTCGATCTTCAACGGCACGTCGGTAAAGCCGGGCGGGATGATGCCCGAGACCTGCATCCGGATGCGATACTCGCCGTGTCTGGGAAACTCCTGCAAGCTCATGCCGTCGGCTGCAGTGCCGCGTCGGTTTCCCCAGACGCCGACCTCATCCGCCCCCAGCCCTCGATCGGTGCCATTCGAACTCCACTGAGATCGCTTCCTGTAAGGCTCAGGTTTCTCAGGATCAACAATCGCTGCACGCATTGCCTTGCGCGCGATCTCGAGGTACCGATCAAACTGCTCCGGTCCCATCCGCATCAGTTCTGCGGTGTTGTTGAACCCGTAGTGCAGCTCGGGGTCTTCGGGCAGATCGTCCATGACGTCCAGCTCAAAGCCAAGTAGTTCGTTGAGCGTGTTCTGGAACTCGACATTGGTCAGCCGACGGGTTGCAGGATGGGCATTCCTGGCCGTCTCCGCAGCTTCGCCGGGCAAGATTGCTCGTCCTGCCGCTTCTCGCATGCCCGTCTCGATCCACTTGATCACTGCCTGAACTTCGGGTTCCTTCGGCTGCGGTTCGTCGATGGGCGGCATCTCGCCGAACTCAAGTATGTCCAGGACCGACTCCCACTTCTCCAGCTCCTGGCCTGACGACAGGTCGCCGCTGAGTACGTGCAGCCTGATCCCGCCTTTGCTTTTGGTCGGTCCATGACATTTGACACAGTGCATTTTGAAGAATGGCTTCACACGAGATTCGTACCCATCCGTGCCCGGCGCGATCGGCGTCGCCCCGACAACCACCAGCGGCCACAGCAACGCCAACTGGAAAAACACGATGAACCGCCTCCAACTCGCCATTGATTCACCTCAATCGTCGCGACCCCTGATACATGACTGGTTTTGCCGAGTGGCTTGAACATCGGAAAAACGATTCACTGAAAGCTTGCGGGCGCTAGGTCGTACGGACATTCATCTTGATGCATTTGCTTTATTTTGAGGAGTCTACTGTCGTCTCAAGGAGGGGCACGATGGCCAGACGTCATGAGTTGAGTGATCAACAGTGGAATGTGATCAAGGGTTTGATCCCGGGAAAGAAAAGCGATCCTGGGCGAAAAGGGCGGAACAATCGGTTGTTGATTAAAGCCGTGTTGTTTTTGCTTAAAACCTGTATCCTCTGGGATGATCTGCCTGGTCGATCTGGAAAGCCCAACACGGTTTGGAAACGGTACGATCGCTGGTGTGCTCGCGGCGTCTTGGAGCGGATCTTCCTGGCCATCGGTGAACCAGAACTGGCAGACGAACTGGAAGAAGTGCAGATCGATTCTACCAGCATCAAAGCTCACCCGGTCGCTTACACCGGACGCCGCCTGGCCGATGAAAAAAAGAAGACGCTGACGAACGACGCTGCCTGGGCCGTTCTCGTGGGTGACTGACGACCAAAGTTCATGCAGTGACTGGCAGAAGCGGTGGGCTCGTCGCCTTTCAATTGACGGTCGGCCAGCGTGGCGATGCTCCGTTGGGAGAACAGTTGCTCAAAGGCCTCAAATGAGGTGACGTGGGCACGATCATTGCCGGCGCCGCCTACGATTCAGACGCGATACGCAAGCGAGCCCAACAACTCAGGGCAAAGGTGTGAATCAAGCCAAATGCCGGCCGCAAAAAGAAAAAGAGATACAACAGGACGGTCTATAAACACCGCAATCTGATCGAACGATTCTTTGGAAGAATCAAACGTCGCCGCCGAATCGCCACACGCTACGAGAAAGAATAAGCAGACTTCGCCGGCTTCATCTGGCTCGTCACAGACATGGTCTGAATGTCCGAACGACCTGGAAACTGGTTTCGAAGATGTCCATGTCACGGGACGAGTCAGAAACCTGGGAATCGACAGACGTGGAACTCTGAAGGTGAATCCACTTTTCCAATGGGAGTCGCTTTTCAGGCCAAGCGATATCAGGAAACAGTTGGTTCTTCAGCCGTTCGAGATTCTCCGGGAGCACTCATCAGACGGCCTGACCGGGGGCTATTGATTACAACTGCCATATTCACAAAAGAGGCTAAGATTGACGCGGCACGGGCTGGGGCCACGCAGATCGAACTTGTTGACGGTCCGGCAATAGTGGAACTGATGGCTGAATACGAATTCGGGCTGACGGCTGTCTCAACCTATCGTTTGAATTGCGACTTGCTTGATACACCTGAAGACTGGAAACGAGTGTTTTATTTGCTGTTTGTGTTTCTTAGTTGAGCACCATTCAGAACACTCGATTCGAATAGACCGCCTTCCCGGCCAGACTCCTGGGGGAAAGGTACTGTGTAGACTCCAGTCAGATCCTGCGACGTGGCGGTTGCCTGGCGGATGTTGTCGTTGCGGCGGATGGCTCGGTTGAGTGCTTCCAGGGCTTTCTGAACCTGTCCGTCGTGAGGGGCCATCCGCTGGCACCATTGCAGATGTTCTGTCGCTGCGGCGGGGCGGCCCTGAGTCAGTAGCCACGAGCCGTAGTCAAAATGGACGCGAAAGTTGGTTGGTGCGACTTCAGCGGCGTTTTTGAAACAGGCTTCGACCTGCTCGGCATTGTCCAGTCGGTGAAAAGCGACTGCGGCTTTGCGCCAGTCGGTCGCTCGGTCTGAGTTGCCGGGAACCTGAGCTCGTTCGATCAGCCGAATGGCCAGCACTTCCAGAGCTTTCCGATAGTTCTGTTCCTGTCCGAGTTGGCTGAAAATTTCAACGGCTCGGTCCATCGCGTCGACGTCGGGATCGAAGGCTTTGACGATGACTTCGACGGGCAGCTCAGTCCATTCCGCCATCTGACGAATGATCTGCTGCTGAACGGCGACGTCACGGTGGAATGCTTTCTTCCAGAGTTCGATCCACCTTTCGACGTTGCCGTCGACCCGAGCTTCGCGCCCGGCGGCATAAAGTACGGACGCATTGTTTGGCAGAAGACGCAGACTCTGGTCGATGCACTGTCGATCGTAGCCTGCCGGAGCGTCGTCCAGAAATGCGAGTTCAGAGTAAGCCAGCCACGCTCGACCATCGAGCGGATTCAACTCGATGGCTCGCCGGGCGTGTCGTTTGGCAGCGAAGGCGTATTTGATGTTCTCGCCGAATGCTCGCGTCAGCCAGTCGAGCATTTCCAGGTGAGTCTCGAAGCCGCCCGTTTCGGCAGCGTCTCGAATCTGGCTGAGCGGCAACGAGTTTTCGGACTCCGCCTGCAACAGGTGAAAGACTCGGGTGTACTGAACGGCCAGCCGGGTTTGGATCCGTGAGTCGCCGGGGTTCTTCTCCGCCGCGTTGCGAAGGTCGCTCATGATCTGTTGAAGAGTTTCGGTCTTCGATTCCGGGTTCCCATCGACGTTCGTCGAGATTTCCTTGCCGGTGTACTCAGCCAGAACGATCTTTCGATAGTTCGACCAGTACGGCTCGGCGAGCAACCTCGGAGTCCACTCAGAAAACATCCAGCCCGTCACCGGAAGAATCATCACGGCGGCGACGGCGACACCGAGTCGAGGCAGGTGCCAGACACGACTGACCTTTGGAGCTGCCTGGCTGTCCGCTTCCAACTGGTAGAGTCGGCAGGCGCAGGCGAGTTGAAGAATCAGCGGGATCATGCAGCCAGGGATGTACCACACGAAATCAGCGAACGACTGAATGCACGAAATCAGCAGCGAGCACGTCACGCCGCACAGAGCCAGTGTTACTGTTCGGTTCTGACTGATGCGAACTCCGCGGATGCACCAGAAGAAAGCGACGACCAGGCAGGCGACTATCAGAAGCAGGCCGGGCAATCCCGTTTCGGAAGCGACTTGCAGGTAACTGCTTTCGGCATGCGTGTAGCGACTGACGCTGTATGGCTGGTCGAGATGTCTCTGGTGAATGTAAACGTGACTGCCGACGCCGGTTCCGACGAGAGGAAACTCACTGAAGACGTCGAGGTTTGCTTTCCAGATTTGGACTCGCCCGTTGCTGTCCCAGTTGTCAAGCCGTTCGGTGACTCGCGCAAGTTCCCGGTGTCCAACGATGGTGGCCAGCAGAATTCCCACGGCGACGGCGGCGGTTGCGGCAGCCAACTGTTTTCGATTGATCAGTGATTTTGAAAAGAGCATGGCCACAAGCACGATCGACGCGACGGACAGAGCGACAAACGCGCCGCGGGCTCGTGAAATCAGCACCGCCGTAACAACAGCACCCAGCGCGACTGCCAGCAGAACGGGCATCAGCGAATGTGGCGAGCGCGAATTGCTTCTTCCTTGTGAATGATCGAAGCGATGCCTTTTGTCGGATGCAGTGTGGATTCCCAGCCACCAGACCAGAGGCCCAACCGACAATGCCGCGAATTGAGCGAAGTGGTTTTTGTTGAGAAACGCGCCCTTCAGCCGGTCGTCGGCGACGCCTTGAGGCAAATCGATCAGCCAGAAGTAGAGACCGTTCGAAAAGAAGAACTGGACGAACGCGAAAGCGGTCATCGCGACGCCGGATAATGCCACGATCTTCAGAACGCGCGACGCATCGTCGACGGCGCGAATTCGTTGGGTCGTCACCAGGAAAATCAGCACGTAAGCGATGCCGACAGCCAGTCCCGGTGCGGACTCGCTGACGGTCATTGAAAGTTGTGACCAGGGCCTGCGGAAGACGCCGTTTTCGGTCGCCGAAACGGACAACAGCGGGATGACTTCGTCCATCGCGGGAGACAGGGTGCGGATGATCGAGTGAGGCAACGGAACAATCTGAATCAGTCCCAGAGCCAGAATCGCCAGCAGTAACGGCTCGACTCGAGTGCTTACCCAGTCAGACTCGTCACTCGCTAATTGATGAATCAC
>JADHNX010000381.1 GCA_016779365.1 Planctomycetaceae bacterium | reverse complement strand
TTCGAAAGCTTGCGGGTACGACGTCGCTCCGACGGGCAGAATGAGATAGTCCTGAAAGTCGAGATTGCCTCCGGCGTGCTTGCCTCCGGAAATCATATTCACCATCGGAAGCGGTAAGCTCGGAGCTGTTCCTGAACTATGCTCCTGCCAGGCTCGGCGAAACTGATCGACAGGCCGAACGTTTGCCGCTTCGGCCGCAGCATAAACGGCAGCCAGAGACACGCCCAGAATCGCGTTTGCGCCGAGTCGCGACTTGTTCGACGTTCCGTCAAGTTCGATCAGCAACTGATCGATCGCCTGTTGATCAGCGGCGTCCTCGCCGACCAGCGCCGACCGAATTTCCGTGTTCACATGCTCGACGGCCTTGCGAACGCCGAGCCCCTGCAAGCGCCCCGCGTCGCCGTCGCGAAGTTCGAGTGCTTCGAAAACGCCGGTGCTCGCCCCGCTGGGGACAATCGCCCGACCCGGACGCGAGCCTTCGCAGGCGATCTCGACCTCAACGGTCGGTCGCCCGCGACTGTCGAAAACTTCTCTCGCGTAAACTGTCTTGATTTGCGTAGACGTCGTTGAAGTCATGGATGAGGTCCGAATTAAAGCCGATTCCAGCCGACCCGTTTGTACCAGACCGAGCGGCAATCACTGACGAAATTCAACATTCGTGATTCAGTCGCGCATCGTAGTTGAAGGCTGTGTTTTTTTCCGTAGGTTGTGCTCAGCAGAGATAAATTTGAATCTGGTGTGCCGGCGCCGGCGACCGGCAGAGTGCGTTGCCGTCAGGATTGCTCGCAGATCTCCGGCGCCTGCACACGGAATTGAGCGTTAGCCCGCTGGTCACACTCTACAGTTGATAAACTCACCCGCTCTTCGGGTTGAGAGATTTTCATCAGACGCACGCCTCAGTGCTTAACTTCATTTCGGACAAGACTCGTGCCTCATCCAAAAATCATTGTGCTCGGTTCGGTGAATACCGACCTGGTGGTGAATTCTGCCCAGCTTCCAGCCGCTGGCGAGACCGTTATTGGCGGCTGCTTTTACAAGGCGAATGGCGGCAAGGGAGCGAATCAGGCGGTCGCTGCGGCTCGAACATCAGGCCAGTTGGTTGGATTCATCGCGGCGGTCGGCAACGACGACTTCGGCAAGGGAGCGATCAGGCAACTGCGTAGCGAAAATATCGCCACACAGCACATTCGCATGGTTGATGGCCAGCCGACGGGCGTTGCGCTGATCATGGTCGACGAACGCGGCGAGAATCAGATCAGCGTGGCATCGGGAGCAAACGCTTCTTTGTCACCGGAAGATGTTGCCAGCGTTCCTGACGAATTTTTCTCCGAGGCAAGCGTCTTTGTTGCCTGTCTGGAATCGCCAATTGAAACCGTCATTGCCGGCTTGAAACGAGCGAAAGCGGCCGGGCTGACGACGATTCTTAATCCGGCTCCCGCCCACGAAACCGCGTGCGATCGTGAAATCCTGCAACTGGTTGACGTGCTGACGCCCAACGAGTCCGAAGCCACATTTCTCAGCGGCTGGGACGAAATGAAAGACCTCGAAGATGCATGCATCTGGTGTGAGCAACTTCAGCAGCGAGGCAGCAATCGGATCATCATTACTCGCGGCGACAAAGGCTGCATTCTGAAAGACGATTCCAGCGACGTTTGTCTGAGTCCGGCTTTTGTCGTGAAGGCTGTCGACGCAACCGGTGCCGGCGACTGTTTCAACGGAGCACTCGCCGCCGGACTGGCCGAAGGCAAAACGCTGCTTGAAGCCACTCGGTTTGCGATGGCCGCCGCCGCTTTGTCAGTCACCCGGCGAGGAGCAATCCCCTCACTCCCGACCCGAGAAGAGATCGAACAGTTCCTGGCCAGCGATCCTGAGCGGTCGCAACTCGCTCTTTGAACAGTCGCCCGAGTCGGCTAATTCACCCTTCGGCCTCCCCCAGCGATCGGCCGAGACACTACACTTCGACGTTCGATCATTCTTGTTATGAATGCTGGAGGCTGCGGTGCTGAACAAAAATCTTGTTGTTGCTCTGAGTTTGTCCGTTGTGTTTGCGGCGTCGACTCTGCTGCACGCAGCCGGCGACGAACTGTTCGCGCCGATGTCTGCCGAAAAAGCCCGGTCTCAAACGCTCGACTGGGCAGCAGGGCAGGGACTTAAAGATCGAACGCTCATCGATTCGATCGGCAAGTTGTGGTCGCCAGGCGACGCTCAGAAACGGTCGACCGAACTCCACAAACTTGCCGTTCAAACTTTCGCTCTGGCAAATCCGCCGGTGGCCGAACTGCTCAAACAATGTCACTTCGGAACGCTCGCCGCGCCGACCTCGCCACTGCTCGAAGGCGAGGCCAGCGCTGACTATTTTTCGAACAACCTGCTGGCTTACGTCGGCACGTTTCTGACGCAGGCCGAATTCTTTGACGAAGCTCTCGGTCTGTTCGAAAAAACAAAACCGCAACAACTGGTCGACCCTGCGTCGTACTTCTTTCACAAGGCGGTCTGCGAGCATCGGCTACTCAAAGCGAAGGAAGGTCTCGCGACGCTGAAGCAGCTTCTGGAAAACACGTCGGACGTGCCGATGAGATATTCGACGGTCGCCGAGCTAATGAAAGCCGATCTGGAGAAGCTCAAAGAAAAGTCGCTCGACGAAGTTTCTCGCATGATGTCCGACGTTGAACGGCGACTGAAACTCGGACGCGGCGGTGCGAAGGTTCAGAAGACCGAAGAAGAAATCGTCGCGCGGCTCGACGAGCTGATCAAGAAACTCGAACAGCAACAACAGCAGCAATCTCAAAGTCAGAGTGGCAGCGGGCAGGGTGCTCCTGAAGCCGCTCCGGACAGCATTATCAAAGGCTCCACGGCACCCGGCGAAGTCGACGAACGCGACATTGGCAAAAAGGCCGGCTGGGGAGCGTTGCCTCCGAAGCAGCAGACGAAGGCTCGAAATCTGATCGATCGCGAATTGCCGCCGCACTATCGCAACGCCATCGAACAGTACCTTCGCAAGCTCGCCACGCGTCCGGAATCCCGCTCGCGATGACTTACTTAATTCGCCAAATTTCAAAGTAACGGCCTGAAGGCTTAAGGACGGAATTGATGACGGCATCAGCAGCGATGGTGCTCCTGGCAATCGTGAGTGCTACTCCGGTTGAGATTTCAACAATCGACGGCGCGAGACATTCTGGAACGCTCGCGTCCGCCGACTCAAATGCCTGGAAGCTGGAAACAGGCGGCAAAATTGTCGACGTTCCATTGTCCAGCTTGCTGGAAGCACGATTGCCGTCCAACGGGGAAGCGGCTCCGGCAGCACCTTACGAGACGGTTCTGACCGACGGATCCCGGATCGGCACTCAGAGCGTCACGCTGTCCGGAGACAAGCTGACCATCGCTGCGGCTTCTACCGACTCGATTCAACTCCCGAGGTCGGCCATCGAGAACGTTCGTCTGGCCGAATCGCCCAGCAGCGTCGACGATCAGTGGGCGGCGTTGCTCGAACGCGAACGCCGTGAAGACTGGCTCGTTCTGAGGAAGCAGGACAAGCTGGATTTCGTCCCCGGCGTCATCAGCGAAATCAACGAGACACACGTCGTGCTGCTCCTTGACGGTGACAGTGTTCCGGTGCCGAGACCGAAAGTCTTCGGAATTATCCTGCATCAACGCCAGGCCGGAACGGCAAGACCGGGCGGCATTCTCGAGCTTGTCAGCGGTGACCGACTGGCCGTTCAATCAGTCAGCAGTCAGGGCGCAGATTTCTCGTTGCAGCTTGCTGCCGGACCGTCGATTGTTGTCCCGATGCTGAGCGTTCGATCTGTCGACTTCAGCGCCGACAAACTGACCTGGCTGTCGTCACTCAAGCCGCGAGACGTCAAGCACGAATTCCGATTTATCGACCCTGCCGCCGCCATGAAGAATGACCAGGACGTCTGGGGCGACGAGCTGCGACTCGGCAATCAGACGTTTTCTCGCGGTCTCTGCATCCGGTCAAAAACGACCGTGCAGTACCGCCTGAACGGCGACCACAGCCGATTCGTCGCTCTCATGGGAATTCAGCAGGGCTACGCTGGCGACGTTCATGTTGAGATTTCGGCGGATGGTCAGCGTCTGCTGACTCAGGATGTCACCCCTCAGGACGAAGCCCCCCTCAAAGTCGATTTGAACATCTCAGGAAAATTCATCCTCGAAATTCTGGTCGACTACGGCAAAGTCGAAAGCGACATCGGCGACCACCTCGTCCTGGCCGAAGCCCGACTGCTCAAGTAGCCGGCTTTCGCAGGTCGGACGCAAAGTCGCAGAGACGCAAAGCAACGCAAAGATTCTGAATTCTTAATGCAAACTCACTTCCGACCCCGTTTCACCAAAAAGCCATCCGCCATGTCGACTCTGAAAAAGACTTTTTCACCGACAAGCTACGCCGTTGAAAGATCGCTAAACCTCTTGGCGAATCTTCGCACCTCTGCATTTTTGCGTCAGGCAGTTGTCGCTGCCAGCGTCCTCTTTCTGACAATCGGATTCGCCAGCGCCGCAGACCCGATCGTTGCGAAAGCCGAGCAACGTCGTGTCGACGTGTTGAAGAAAATCTCGCCCTCCGTGGTCGCCATTTTCGGAAACGGCGGACAAGGCGGCGGATCGGGAGTCGTCATCAGCCCGGACGGGTACGCACTCAGCAACTTCCACGTGACCAGCGGTTCTGGCAACTTCATGAAGTGCGGGCTTAACGACGGAGTCCTCTACGACGCCGTCATCGTCGGCATCGATCCAACCGGCGACGTCGCACTCATTAAACTGCTGGGGCGAGACGATTTTCCAGTGGCGACCATCGGAGACAGCGACAAAGTCCAGGTCGGCGACTGGGCTTACGCCATCGGTAATCCGTTTTTGCTGGCGACGGATTTTCACCCGACGGTGACGTACGGCATCGTCAGCGGTGTGCACCGTTATCAGTACCCCGCCGGGTCGTTTCTTGAATATGCCGACTGTATTCAGGTTGATTCTTCGATTAATCCAGGCAACTCCGGGGGACCGCTGTTCAACGATGACGGCGAACTGGTCGGCATCAACGGACGAGGCTCCTTCGAAAAGCGAGGACGAGTGAACTCGGGAGCCGGCTACGCCATTTCGATCAACCAGATCATGCACTTTCTGGATCATCTGCGGAGCGGACGGATCGTTGACCATGCAACTCTGGGGGCAACCGTGACGTCAGGCGAAGACGGTCGAGTCGTCGTTGCCAGTATCCTGGAATCGTCCGAAGCGTATCGTCGAGGTTTGCGACGGGACGACGAGATCGTCGAGTTCGCTGGTCGGAATATTCGATCGGTCAATCAGTTCAAGAATGTCCTGGGCATTTACCCGAAAGGTTGGCGGCTACCCTTGACCTATCGACGGGAGCAGCAGAAATACTCGATCCAGGCTCGGCTGCGAGGCGTGCATACGAAAGCTGAGCTGATGCCGAAGGAGCAGCCACAAGGTCGCCCTGGACATCCGGAAGACCCGCAAAAGGATGATGACAAAAAAGAAACAGCCGATGAGAACAAAGACTCATCGCTGGAAGCCTTCCGGCACATGTTTGTGAAGAAGGACGGCTTTGCGAATTACTGGTTCAACGAGCAGGAACAAAAGCGTCTGTTTCCGCTGGTTAAACGGTGGGGTGATTTCGCCGGGCTGAATGGTCTCTGGAAAATCACTGGCCAAAGCGGTGACGGAGATGACTTCGAGCTGACACTCAGCGATCGCGGTCTCGGCCTTCAGATGCGAAACGACGTCTTCTTTCAGCCGCTCGACGGGACTG
>JADHNX010000380.1 GCA_016779365.1 Planctomycetaceae bacterium | reverse complement strand
GCGTGATTTCGAAATCGAGTGATCGGGCACGTTTCTCGTCGGGCAACGGCCTGCACAAAAAATGGAGACAGGTACTGCTTTGTGTCGTGATGCCAGCCGCCGCCGTGATCGTCGGAGTTTAGAAAGTATTCTTCGAACGTCACGAAGCGACCGAGCACCGGCGCGTATTTCTGGGTGCGACGCAGGTCTTCAAAGAACGGACACTTCGTTTCCGGCCAGCGAGCAAAGGCCAGCGCAGCAACATGATCCGACTCCATTGTCTCGGCCATTCGCTCGGGAAACCGAAGCCAGGTCGAAGCCGAATCTGCCGCGAGAGGAATCCTGGAGTACGCTTCAACGGCGCTGCCGTCGCACGCTTCCCACCTCATGCGACTTTGCTCGCGATCGGGGTAAATTCCGTCATCGAGCAGAAAATGCAGCCCCGAATGGAAACCAAACTTCTGCAACAACTGAGGCAGCATCGGGGACAATCCGTAGCGTCGGCGTCCCCAGGTCGTCGGCTCGCGATGGAAAAGTTCTTGAAAGACGGCACGTCCGCGCTGCAGGTCGAGTATCAACGATTCGATGGGAACCAGCGGTGCTGCCAGTTCGTGAAGATCGCCACCAGCCACGTCGGCGCGACCTTCGTCCCATGCTTTCTTCAGAAGCTGAACGGTCTCTGGATCCGAATCAGCCATCTCCTTTGCATCAAGAGCCCGAAGCAGGAAGTTGACCGGAGTTTTCCCGGCGAGCACTGATTTCAGTTTCTCACCAGCCATGTCCGGCGCCAGCAGACAAAGGTCAAGCAGGTAGCAGTCGACCGGAAAGAATCGCTCGCGGGCTTCCAGCAGCAACTCATACGAACCACGCAACGCGATCTCGACGCCGCTTTCATCCCCCTTCACAGCATCCCTCGCCGCTGCCACGAGAGTTTTTTCAAAGAAGACTTCGTCGTAGCTGTTGAAGTGGTGCATGTGCCGGGTCAGCAACTCCAGCAGGATCCAGCAGGTTCCCAGAGCATGAAAGTCCGCCACGATTTCCGCCGGAATTTCACATGGAGACTGCTCCGAAGCGGGCTCGGCAGCCAACTCGCCGGACTCATCATCCAACTTCTCAGCTTCGCCAGTTTCGGAACAGGCATCGCGATCCGGTTCGGTGTCGTCGAGCCCGGCCAGCGCCGCCGCTACCATTTTTGCGCGGTCATGTAGACCGGAAACGACGACCGCCCCCTGCTCTCTGGCAAGGGTCACCCAGCCAGCAGGCAACTGATCATCACAGGCCGTTGGCACGATGATCAGTGAGCCGTCGACGTCGGTAGTCGGCTCGTCCGCGCGATGCCAGGCCGGCATCAGCCCCGTTGACTCGATCAACCTCGGATGAAAAGCCACCGAAAAAGCATTCAGCAGGCTCTCCGCCCGCTTGTCGCTGAGTTCCGTCGGAAAATCTTCCAGGCTATGGCTTGGAATCAGGACGACGACCTTCTGATAGGACATTGTTGCTCACTCGACGTCAATTTGTTGTCATTTTTGACAGTTCAGGACCCCATGCGTCTAAATTCGCACGATCCAGTCATTTCTTCGCGCCGACCGTCTCTGGGATTCGGTCCTGAAGGCATGAGGATTTGACCGACTCAGAGCATTCATCTGCAACTGACCAGCCAAATTGAGCGAGGAAATTCGTGGAGTTGACGCCTTGAATGGAATGGCCAGACACCTCTTCCACGACATCAGGCATCAAGGAATTGCGATTGAGTCAGGCTGCCGGCTTATTGAAGTTTCCATCTCAACTTTCGCGTTTGGCAGGAATTCTCAGCAACTTCTTTTCAAATACACTGGACGGTAACTACTTCTGCAGAAACCAGTTACGGCACATCGAGGTTTGTTTCACAATTTTCTTCGGATAAATTGAAATCTTTCTGGAACTAATTCGCCAGGGAACCCCTCTCACTGCTTAGTTCCGTCTGGTAGTTGGGTTCTGTCATGAAACTGGCAATTCTTCCAGCACCCCGGACGTCCGGTTTTCAACTCAGCTCACGCCTCGATTGACGGCTTTCCGATTAACTGGTTCCTGAAAAATTCGAGACGTGACATGTTGGCGATGGAGTTGAATGCGAATTTCTGACTGTTCCAGTTTGTCTCGCAGGTGTCAGAAGCCAGCGAACAGTACAGACGTCAGAATCGACAGGCTTTGTCCGGTTTCTTTATCCTTGATGACTGCTAAACTCCTGCGGTGGCTTCAGTTCGGTAGACTCCTACATCTCATTTCCGTCGTTGTCTTTACCGACTGACAACTTCTTCATGCTGGTCTGCTCACGAATGGCTGGGCTGCGGAAGTCGGCGACTGATATACAACACTTCTACTCAGGTTCATCTCGTAGCAGAGAGTTCTCTCTGAAAAATACCTGATCCCGGTGCATCTTCTGACATCCTTCAGGAAGTCCATCATGGCAGAAAACAGAGCAGTCTGGGGAATCGATATTGGTCAGGCTGGACTGAAAGCTGTCCGCCTAAAGTACGCTGCTCAGGCCGAGCAGGTGCTGGCCGTCGCGTACGATTACATCCCGCATCCCAAGATCCTGAGTCAACCAGACGCGATTCCTCGCGAGCTGATCAAGCAGGCTCTGGAGACATTCCTTTCTCGAAATGACATAACGGGTGACCTCGTCGCGATCAGCCTTCCAGGCCATTCTGCACTGGCGAGATTCATCCAGTTGCCGCCGGTCGAAAGCAGCAAAGTCGCGGACGTCGTCAAATACGAAGCCCGTCAACAGATCCCTTTCGCTCTTGAAGATGTGATCTGGGACTTCCAGACGCTGGGCGGAGGTATCGAAGAAAGCGGCTTCATGCTGGGAGCAGAAGTTGGACTCTTCGCGATGAAGACCGAGCAGGTTTACGAAGCACTGCGACCGTTTACGGAAGCGAAGGTCGAAGTCGAAGTTGTGCAGATCGCTCCGTTAGCGCTCTACAATTTTTACTGCTACGACACGCTCGGAATTCGCCCAACCACTGAAGACGAATTTGTCGCCCCGGAAGAGCACACGATTATGCTCGACATGGGAACGGACAATACGACGCTGGTCGTCTCGAACGGCGAAAAGATCTGGATCCGCAACGTACCGGTCGGCGGCAACCACTTCACCCGTGCACTCACCAAAGAGATGAAGCTGACGTTCGCCAAAGCCGAACATCTCAAATGCAACGCGACCAAGTCTCCGGATCCGCGAGCAGTTTTTCAGGCGCTGCGACCTGTCTTCAATGACTACGTTTCGGAAATTCAGCGGTCGATCGGCTACTTCTCCAGTGTGAATCGCGACGCGAAAATTTCGAAGATTATTGGCGTTGGAAATGGTTTCAAGCTGGCTGGTCTGCAGAAATTCCTGCAACAGAATCTTCAGTATGACGTCGAGCGGGTCGAGACCTTCGACGCGGTCGTCGGCGACACCGTGCTGAACGCTCCGGTCTTCCAGGAAAATATTATGACCTTTGCAGTGCCCTACGGGCTGGCATTGCAGGCTCTGAAACTGACGAAGCTTCGCACAACGTTGCTGCCGAAAGAGATCGCGGTTGCTCGAAAGATTCGCCGCAAGAAACCGTGGGCCGTCGCCACCGCGGCGACAGTGCTCTGTGGCCTGGCCACATCTGTTGCCGGCTATGCCAACGCTGCGGCCAAGGTCAACAAAGAGCGATTCGGTGAAGTCGAGAGTGCTGCGGACTCTTTCAAGAGCGCATTGGGCAGCGGCCAGAGCGCCTACGAAAGTGCACGAGGCACACACGATGGTCTCGTCGAAAAGGGCACTCATCTGGTGAGCTATCTCGATAAACGCGAGCTTTGGGCTGAGTTGTACCGTGGACTCAATGAGGCTCTTCCAAGACCGGTTGGCCTTCAGCTCGACGAAAAAGATCTGACAAAGATGCCCCGGATCAATATCCGCAGCATTACCGCTCAACGATATGCTGATCTCAAAACCTGGTTTGACGGACTGCGTGAGCAGGACAAAACGTTCCTGACTGAAGCAGAAAAAGCATCTGGACCACAGGGCGAGGGGTATGTCATCACGTTAATGGGTGAGCACTATTATGCACCGCCTGATGTTCGTGACCGTGGCATTATTTTCGTCCGTGACACGCTGGTTGAGAATCTGCGCAAGCCGTTCATCAAGCAGGGCGATAATTTCGTGGGGCCAGTACCGGTTGCCGTTCTTGGGATTTCTCACCCGGTAATCACGGACAATCCACCACCCGTGAAAGTTGAACTTTATGAGAACGGCGTCCCAAGGACGGGCGACGGCCCTCCGGGAGGATTCAGGCCCGGCCTGCCGAGACCTGGTTTCCCACAACCAGGCACTGGCCCCGCTCAGCCAGGTACTGGATCGAATCTTCTGGAGCCGGAATTCACTCTTATTGAGCGAACCACCTTCACTCTTCAGTTCGCCTGGAAACCGACTCAGGAGAAGGATCGAGTTATTCCGGACGCACCAGCCCCCGCGACCGAAGGAATCTCGCCTGGAATTCAGCCCGCCAGCGATGGTAATCCCGGCGGTGTTCCGACGGGTGTCGTTCCTGGAAATGTTGCGCCGGGGGCCGTCGCTCCTGAAGCAGCACCGGCTGAGTCCGTACCAGCACTTGGACAGTAAGTTGCGACCGTAAGACAACGATATCTCACAGGCAGCAGAAACATCTCTTTCAGAAGAACGAGGCATGGCCATGGATAAGCTACAGCCAATTATCAAGCACCACTTCTGGATCGTATTCCTGGTCGCTTTGTTGCTTCCGCCTGTTGCCTGGTGGATGACAACTGGTGAACTTGCTGCCGAAATCAGCGACAGAACCACATCACTCGATAGCACATTCAGCGGTATCGCGAGCGGACAGAACGCTCCAAACCAAGATTGGGCCGATGGAGTCAATCAACTGATTGCTATCCGGACTCAAGCCAACCAGTTGGCTTTGAATCGACTGTGGCAGGCTCAAACTGACCTGATGGCGTGGCCGCCGGTCGTCGCCGAGTACATGAATGCTTGCCCCTACCGAGGTGAGTTGGACGACGTGCGAATGAAACAGGTTCTGCCGGCGATGTATCGTGACGGCTACGACAGTGACGTCCGTCGAGTCTGGCATATTCCAGAACCAATTGATGATGGAAAAACGCGAGTTGACGCCGGCGCAAAGCAGAAAGTCGTCTTCCCGTACGCCTCGCTGCCCCGGATACCGGCGTCAAAATGGGAAGGTCTCCCACCAACGTGGCAGGAGATTTGGAATGCGCAGGAAGATCTGTGGCTTCTAAGCGAAGTACTTGCTTCAGTCCGTCGAACCAACGACAGCACCTCATCGATCACCGATTCGTACGTCAAACAAATCATGCAGGTTCAGTTGTTTGGTGGCAAGAAAGCAGCAGCTCCTTCGTCGGCCGGCAGCACGGCTGGGGCCTCTGGTTACCCTGGCATGGCCTCCGGATATCCAGGCATGGCCGCCCCCGGAATGCCTGGTGGACCAGGCCGACGTGGAGGAACCTCAGCTCTGTCAAAACCCGCTGAGTTTCCGATCAGTGAAGAATACGAAGTGGCCTCTTCCGGGGGAGCCACCACCTCTTCGTACATGAATGAAGAGGGAAGCGGCTCCGCCGGTGGTGCGACGACGGCCGCTGATCCTAACAGCGACGAGAGCCGGTACATCCAGTCAGAAGAAGCTTACAGAACACGCGGTTTCAAGCTCAAAGTTGCCATCGACCAGATGCAGGTTCCAACGTTGATTCGAGAGCTGCTGAATTCTCAGTACCCGATCGAAATCATTCGATTTCAACAGACTGC
>JADHNX010000379.1 GCA_016779365.1 Planctomycetaceae bacterium | reverse complement strand
GTCCACGCGCGGACTTCCCTTTCGCCAGCGGTGAAGTAGCTCGCAAAACCCAGCGTGTGGTACGCCGCGCGCGCCAACGGTGCGAGTGCCGGCTCGGTCAAACCGACCGATTCAAGCAACTCCATGCGGTCTTCTTCGTCGACCTCGGCCAGTTCGGCTTCGAGCTTTGCGCAGACCGGTACAACATCCGCTCTGTGCTTTGCCGCGAATTCTCGAACCTTCTCAACGAGCGGCCCCTTTCCCTCCAAGTCGTCCTCGTCGACGTTGGCGACATAGAGAATCGGCTTGGCAGTCATCAGGCCATACCCATTGACCACCTTTCGCTCGTCGGCATCCAGTTCGAGAGTCCGGATCGGAAGCGAATCGTTCACGCAATCCTGACATTTCTTGATCACCGACACAGCGAGCTTCGCATCGGCGTCTCCGCTGCGAGCGGTTCGCTCCGCCTTGGGAAGCGCGTTTTCGAGCACCTGCATGTCAGCCAGCAGAAGTTCTGTTTCGATGGTCTCGATGTCGGACAGCGGATCAACTCCGCCAGCAACGTGCGTGACGTCAGCGTCTTCGAAGCACCGAACAACCTGCAGAATGGCATCGACTTCGCGGATGTGGCTGAGAAATTTGTTGCCCAGCCCTTCACCAACGCTCGCCCCTTTGACGATGCCGGCAATGTCGACCAGCTTCAGCGTCGCCGGGATAATCTTCTGGGGAGCAATGTATTTTGTGATCCGCTCCAGCCGACCGTCGGGCACGGGAACGATACCTTCGTTTGGCTCAATCGTGCAGAACGGATAGTTCGCACTGGCCGCAGCCTGAGACATCGTCAGCGCGTTGAACAGCGTACTTTTCCCAACATTCGGCAACCCGACAATTCCAGCTTCCATCACATCCCCTTGCTACGACGCCGATTAAGAGTGGCAACTCACTTCCGGACAAACAAAGCTTCAGAACCAGCCACTCAGGACGCTCTATACCGGAAGTTGATTCGGAAGTCTTCCGTCCGAATACCCGGTCGACAACATCAACGCAAAATACAGATCGTTCCATCGGAACGATCACTCAAAAACGGCATTGATTGGCTATGATTCGCGCCGACTCAGTTCGTACCGCAGGCAAAAACAACTTGACGACATTCAGAAATTGCCCCACCCTGAATTCGGGTTTCCAAACGCCATCGTCACAGCAGACCTCATTTATCCACCAAAGAGTCTTATCGCAGATAGCATTTCCAGAGCTGCAGACGTCCTTACTGGTGAGGCATACCGCACGCCATTTCATCAGATATCAACAAACTTTTGCAGGTCGAGCTGGTATCGTTTAAGAGCGATTCTGGCGATTGACTTAAAGGTCTGAAGACGGGTTAATGAATTCCCTCAGTCTGGTCGCCGCACGAGATCATATGTCAGAAATAACCTCGCCATTTTCGATTCCATGCAGGCCCGGCTACTGCCTGTTCCTGACTGTTGCTGCCGTCTCCGTACTCAGCATCGGCTGTCAGCAGAAATCCGAAACGCCAACAACTGCTGAACCACCTCCTCTACCCACAATCTCCGAGGAAACGTTCCCGGTGGAGATGCGGACCTGGCCGACGCTGATTCGAACTCAGGGCAGTCTTATTGCCGATGAAGTAGTTGTGGTGGGGACGCGAGTCGAAGGACTGGTGGATCAGGTTCATGTTGATCTGGGAGATCGCGTCGCAGCTGGGCAGCCGCTGGTGACACTCCGGCAGGAACAGTTTCGGCTGGAGCTAGAACGGGCAGCGGCTCAGTTACAGCAGGTTCGTTCCGCAATCGGGCTGAAGGCTGAGGATTCACTCGACGCTGTTAATCCAGAAAACTCGCCGCCAGTACGTGAACGTCGAGCCGAATGGCAGGATGGGCTGGCGGAACTCAAACGAGGCAAAGGATTACTCGCAGGAAATGCAATCACGGACGCTGACATCCTTAAGCTTGAAACGGCCGTCGATGTCGCCAGAGCAAGATACGATTCGTCGCTGAACGCGGTGCGGGAGAAGATTGCTCTGGTAAAAGTACACACCGCAGAGCTGGGTCTGGCCCGGCAGAATCTGGACGACACCATCATCAGGGCTCAGTTTGACGGCGACATTCAACAGAAGCAGGTCGCGCCAGGCCGTTATGTTCGAGTGGGTGATGCCTTAATAACGGTTGTCAGAAGTAACCCGCTCCGATTCCGAGGTCATATCCCTGAACGCTACGCCCTCGCTCTGAATGCAGGCCAGAGCCTGCAACTGAGTGTGCAGATGGTGGCAGCCCCCATCGAAGCGACGATCTCGCGAATCAGTCCGTCCGTCGACATGCTCAGTCGAGGTCTGCTTTTTGAAGCCGTCGTTGAAAACAACGACAGCACTCTGAAATCCGGTCTGTTTGCCGAAGCGGAGATCGTGATTGACACGGAGGCAACTGCGATTGTCATTCCGCAGTCGGCGCTCGTGGAATTCGCCGGAACAGAGAAGGTCTGGAAAGTGGTAGATGGCAAATGCACTGAGCAAGTCGTGCTGGCAGGTGAACGCCGGGATTCAGAAATCGAGATCCTGCAGGGTTTGAAGCCAAGCGACGCGATTCTTAAAGACGGATCAAAAGGACGCGTTGCGATGTTGAAGAGTAAATCCAGCGAATAAGGGCGACATTCGCTGCGTGAAAACCGCTGAAAACAACACTGAACAATCTCTTGAAAATGGTGGCGTGTGTACTGGCTGGCTGAAGTCTGCGTCAAACGACCGATCTTTGCACTGATGTTGATCGCCGCACTGGTTGTGGCCGGCGTTACCGCATTTCCACGGCTGGGGGTTGACCGTTTTCCAGACACCGATCAACCGAGCATTTTCGTTCGAGCCAACTACATCGGTGCCGCTGCCGCCGAAGTTGAATCGGAGGTCAGTTCGGTGATTGAAGACGCCGTCGCCACCGTGGCCGGGATCGAAGAACTTCGTTCCATCTCACGCGACGGAAGATCGTTTGTCATCATCACGTTCTCACTCGACCGTAACATCGACGCCGCCACGCAGGATGTACGCGATGCGGTTTCCGGAGTCATGGGACGATTGCCGCCGGGAATCGATCCGCCCATCGTCGCCAAACGAGAACTTGATTCTTCGCCCATTCTGACACTGACAGTGTCGGGCGATCGCTCTTCGCGCGAACTTTACGTTCTGGCCGAGCGGTACGTGAAGAACGTCATTGAGTCATCGAAAGGCGTGGGCGAAGTCGAAATTGTCGGGGCGGCCGACAGAGCTGTTCGTGTTGAAGTCGATGCCCGGCGACTGGCGGCCCACAGGCTGTCGATTCTGGAAATCCGCGAAGCACTTGTGAGACAGAATGTGGAAGTTCCCGGTGGGCGTATCGACGAGGGAATGCGGGAGCGGGCGCTCCGCACGATGGGACGTGTGGAACACTCACGCAATTTTCCTGATCTGGTTGTTTCCAATGTCAACGGAACACCGATTCGTCTGAGCGATCTCGGCGAGGTCAAAGACTCCACAAAAGAAGTTCGCACACTCGCCCGATTAAACGGCGAGCCGGCTGTGGTGCTCAATATTCAACGTCAGTCTGGCGAGAACACCGTTGAGGTCATTGACCGTATCAAAGAAATGTTACCGCGGTGTCGTGAACTGCTGCCTGATGATGTGGAAGTGGAAATTGTCTCCGACCAGTCCCGTTACATCGTTGCAGCGTTGCACGAGATCGAACAACACCTCATTACGGGCAGCATTCTGGCCTGCCTGACGGTGCTCGCTTTCATGCGTTCGTGGCGGTCGACACTGATCGCCTCGGTGGCGATTCCGGCGTCGATCATTGCCACGTTCGCCTTTATGGCCATGTTCGGTTTCACGCTGAACAATGTCACGATGCTGGCTCTGGTACTGATGGTCGGCGTGGTGATCGACGACGCTATCGTCGTGCTCGAAAACGTATTCCACAGCATCGAAGAAAAGGGAATGGACCCACATACGGCGTCCATCGAAGGCACAAAGGAAATCGGATTGGCAGTGCTTGCCACGACGTTGTCGCTGGTCATTGTGTTCCTTCCCGTGTCGTTTCTATCGAGTGTCACCGGGCGGATGCTGTTCCAGTTTGGAGTGACAGCCACCGTCGCCATTCTGATTTCACTGCTGGTCAGTTTCTCGCTGACTCCAATGATGTGCAGCCGGCTGCTCAAATCAGGAAAACAGCCATCCGGAGGTCCAGCGTCACGTCGCGGATTTTACAGTTGGATCGAGGGTTCATACCTGTGGATGCTGCATCAGGCGATGAAGTTTCGCTGGCTAGTGCTGATCGGTTCGATCGCCGTCATGTGTTCCAATGTTTGGCTCTATGATCAAGTGCCGAAAGGCTACGTGCCGCTGAATGTTGACGAATCCGAATTCGAAATCCGCGCCGAGGCCAAACAGGGAGCAAGCCTCGCAGCAATGCGCGAGACGATGGAACAGATTGAAGCGGAGCTGCAGCAGGTCGAAGGGATCACCACGATTCTGACGACGGTTGGCACCGGTGGATTCGGCGATGTTAACCGTCTGCAATACTTCATCAGATTGAGGGACAGTGCCGAGCGATCATTTTCCGTCAGCCGCCTTTTCTATGCGCTGCTTAAAGGCGAACCACGATCAGCACTCGAGGGCAATTATTCGCAGCGCGACAAAATGGCCGAAGTCCGTAAACGACTCAGCGGTGTCCCCGGAGTTCAGCTGTCAGTGCGGAATCTGACATCGCTCCGACAGGGTGCACCGGTGGATATCGACTTTGCCATTACCGGCCCGGAAATGGGGCAGCTGCTCAAATTCAGTTCAGCACTGCGAGAAAAGGCCAGAACGATCCCCGGACTCGTCGATGTGTATTCGACACTGAAAATCGACAACCCGGAACTATTGGCTGAGATTGATCGAGAACGCGCGGCGGCCCTGGGAGTTGACGTCCGCGAAATCGCTGACACGCTGCGAGTCGCCGTGGGTGGTGACGATCGCGTGTCCCGTTACCGTGACCTGAGTATCGACGACGCGTACGATGTCGAACTGCGACTTGTCGGCGTGCATCGTGACGACATCGCATCGATCTCGCAGTTGTACGTGCGAGCGAACCCTGATCCAGGAATTCTTTCGCCGATCGAACTCCTCGATAGCGAAACTTCTGGTTCCATACACGCGCGGCTCGATAACCTGGTGACGTTCCGGCATCAGGAATCGGCGTCGCGCATCGACCGGCTCAATCGGCAGAAGATGGTGGCCGTTCGAGCAAATATCGCTTCCGGCTTTGCTTTGGGTGACCGCATCGATGCACTCCGGGCTGCGGCTGACGAGATTGGTCTGCCGCCCGGATTTCGTATCGAAGTCCTCGGTGGCGGCCGCGAGATGGACCGACTGATCACAGACTTCGGCGCGACGTTGATTCTTTCATTCATCTTCATGTACATCGTGCTGGCCGCTCAGTACGAACACCTCGTGCATCCGTTCGTGATTCTGTTGTCGCTCCCCCTGGCCGTGCCATTCGGCCTGATGAGCCTGTACTGGGGCGGCGAGACTTTGAATGTGTACTCCGCACTCGGCGTGCTGGTGCTGTTCGGGGTCGTGAAGAAAGCCGCAATCCTCCAGGTCGACCATACGAACGCTCTGCGTCGCGGCGGCATGCCTCGCGACGAAGCGATCATTCAGGCCAATCGTGACCGCCTGCGTCCAATCCTGATGACCACACTGTCATTTGTGGCCGGCCTGATGCCACTGCTGATTGCCACCGGCCCCGGTGCCGAAGAACGTCGTTCCATCGCCGTGCTGGCAGTCGGCGG
>JADHNX010000378.1 GCA_016779365.1 Planctomycetaceae bacterium | reverse complement strand
GGCTGTTTTCGGGCAGCGTTACCGACGTTGTCTGCCACCTGCTGGATGGGCGACCTGTGTCTCGAGAAGAGCTGGCGGAACTCCGTAAGCTCATTCGTGATAAAGAAAAGGAACTCGATGGTGAATCCTGACGGAAGCACTTCGGACGAGACCGCAAATGCTGATTCCATGATTCCCCGAGCCTGTAATTCTGCGACGAGTCGCGGGTTTCATAGACAAAATGGTCAATCGGAAAAGTCGTCGGTTAGCGAGTGGGCAAATTGTGCGATCCGCCAGATTCTGGTCGGAATCTTCCAGGAAGTTGCGTTTTGAGACGTCTAGAAGTTGCGTTTTGAGACGTCTAAGAGATCTTTCGAAAACAGTTACATGAATTGGTCTGTCAGTGCGAATTACGGAGTATCGCGAAGTTTCACGAACAGACTCTTCAATTTGAGGATCGTTATGCCCGGCATGAGACTGACGTCGAAGATTGTGACGTGATGATCCAGCGGGCCAGGTCGTCGTTGACATCGGCTCGGAGCATCGGTTGGCGGCGCGGGTCGACAAGGCGAGGTCGCAGTATGTCGACTGACAGCAGTCTTTCAGAAGTTGAATTTTCAGAAGGTGAAACAGCCCAGCGGTAGTACAAGTTAGAAGCGGTCAACGGAACAGCGACAGCGATGCGGTGGCAGATATGCGACTTTCAATCGAGAGTCACGTTTGCGCGTCCGGCAGAGCTTCGCCTTGATGCGGGACCGGGTGAGGAGTGGAACGCCGGCAGCCTTCCCTTAATCTCCTCGCCCGGTTTTTTTTGCGTCAAGCTGTGAATGTTTCCGATGTGCTTCGATTCGGCGGTCGCTGAACAAGAATCGTGGCGTTTTGACCTCTGACAGTTATCGCCGTTATGATTCGCCGTTCGTTCCGGAGATTCGGCGTCGAGTCACGGGAACTGAATTGCTTCGCGACACGTCCAACGAATTTCTTCTGTTCGCAGTTGGAGTGTTTCATCGTCGCGTGGTACTGAGTATGGTCGTGGCAGTCGCTAGTCGTCGTTCGAGTTTGAAAATGACATCCGAGGAGAAGAGTCAATCCTCAGGCGAAGATTTGTCCGGGGACGCACCTGCGGATCTGCGGACGTTCGGTCGCTATGTCATCGAGAAGAAGCTTGGCGAAGGTGGAATGGGGGCTGTCTACCGGGCGGTTGATTCGAATCTGAAGCGGACCGTTGCGTTGAAGATTCTACCTCGCGAGAAGGCCAGAAACGAAGTTCTGGTCAAGCGGTTCCAGGCCGAAGCTCAGGCCGCCGCTCAGCTCCGCCACAAGAATATCGTCTGCGTTTACGACAGCGGCGAACTCGACGGCTTTCTTTACATCGCGATGGAGTATGTCGACGGGATCGACGTCCAGGATCTGGTGATGCGGAAGGGGGGGCTGTCGGTAAAACGGTCGCTCGACATTATCAAGCAGGTGGCTCGAGCGTTGGAACATGCTCATGAGCAGTCCATCGTTCACCGCGACATCAAGCCAGCCAATCTACTGATCGACCGGGATGGGAACGTCAAGCTGGCGGACATGGGTTTGGCTCGGTCTATCGCAGAAACAGAAGAAGCGGGAATTACCCGAGCCGGCACGACGGTTGGAACGGTTGACTACATGTCCCCCGAACAGGCTCGCGACAGCAAGTCAGCAGACTGCCGCAGCGACATGTATTCTCTGGGGGCGACGTGGTACCACATGCTTGTTGGGAAGCCGATTTTTCCGGATGGCGACCTGCTGAATAAGATCACCGCTCACGCGACGACGGCTCCGCCTGATCCCCGAGACGTTCGACCGAATGTGCCGGAATCAGTCGTTCAGATCATGCATAAGATGCTTGAGAAGAAGGCGGTACGGCGATACCAGACTCCAACAGAACTGATCCACGATCTGGAGAACGGCTTCTCTGGAGCGACTGACTCGGGAAATGCCGGCGCGGCGGATGGCGGCGAAAAGCTGCTCAGTCTCGACATTCTGGCTGGACTGGCCGAAGAAGACACGGCGGCCGACGAGGAGATTCGCGAGCGGGCACGAAAGGTGTCGGCCAGGTCCGCCAGATCCAGGCGTGAAAAGAAGGACGGCAGTGGTATCTACCGTCTGTCGAAAGGTGTGGCGATTCCCGAAACGACCGATCTGCCGGCACGCAAGGCGAGGACTCAGAGGGAAGCTGCATCGGCTTCCACGAAGCTGAAGCCGGTCGATAAGAAAGCTCGTAAGTCGGGTTCAAAGAGTTCGACGTCGATTTCGAAGAAGTCGGAGACGGCATCTGGGGCGGATACGATTGCAGATGCCGCAGAAACGTCGAGTTCGATTCCTTCGCCTCGGGAAGTCATGCTCGCTCGTAACGTCCGGAACCGTCGTGCTGCGGAAAATCGCAAGCAGATGCTGGCGATGGGCGGTGGTCTGCTGGCCGTTCTGGTCGTCGCGTATCTCGTCTTTACGTCGATGCTGGGGGCCTCAGCTCCGGAAGCTCCGGCGTCAACAGGCTCGGGCGCAGACCGAGCACCGGCGGCATCTGCAACGGCTGGAAGCTCTGCGCCGACTTCCGGAAGCTCAGCCGTTCCGGGGCGGCAACCGCCTCGCCGGGTCGAGTAGTCTCGGTCAGAGAGCGAAGTTTCAGGGGCGTGAGCGGCTTCCACGTGGTGCTCGGCGTTTCTTGAACGCGTTTTGCCGCAATGGCTTACGTTCGCTTCGCAGACGCTTCGATTTTTCGTCTGATGGCGCGCTGTCGTGTGTGCCGATGATAGCGATTGTGCGGACTGATTGAGCGACCAGTGACCACAGGGACGCACGCAAATATCGCTCGTGGCGAACGATGATTGGCCAGATGGCGCGAAGTGACGAAGGAGTCGGAATGCCCGGAATGAGGTGCGTTCGAGCTATTCGCAGTACCGTTCTGCGCAGACACTCGTGGTGCGTACTGGCCATTCTGGTGGCTGTTTTTTCGTTGGGTGTTAATCAGGCAGAACTCGGCGCTGCGGAACCGCAGCAGCTTCCGAATGAGGCATCAGGCGAGCGTCCGGCGAATTCCTCTGAGCCGCCAATTGACGTTGAAATTCTGGCTCGCGGGTCGTCGTCCCGCAGTACGCTCAGCGACGCGCTGGATCGACTTCCACTTGATGAACTGACCGAAGATCAGCGACGCCGAGTCAACGAAGTCCTCGAAAATCGCAGCATGTTTCGTCGTCTGCCAGCAATTTCGATCGACGCCGATCCGGAAGTTTACAACCACCTCACGCATAACCCCGAGTCGGTTGTTGGAATCTGGCGAGTGCTGGGAATCTCAAAATTCACGATGCAGCAGACCGGACCGACCGAGTGGTACGGCGATGCGGGCGACGGTTCGACCGGAACGATCGACGTTCTCAGTCGCTCTCCGAACCGGCACTTGCTGCTTTGCACGGGGAAGTACAAGAGTCCGCTGCTTGCTCGACCGATCGAAGCCACGGCGGTGATGCATCTGCAAACGCAGTATGTGCAGGGCGAAGATTTGCAGCCAAAGGTCGTACACGGGCTCGATCTGTTCGTGATGTTTCCATCGAACACGGTCGACACCGTGGTTCGAGTGATCGCGCCGGTCAGTCACATGATCGCTGATCGGAATTTTCGCGAACTAAGCCTGTTCGTTCGCTTTATGAACGTCGCGATGGAACGTCAGCCTGGCTGGGTTGAGCAAACGATTCAGCGGATCGACGGCATCGATCGTGAGCAACGGATTGAGCTGATGAAGGTGTCGGCTCGCGTCTACGTTGATGCTCAGAATCGCGCGGCAGCAAATCCTGATCGACGTGTCGAGCAGGCGGGACTCGAAGAGTTGATCGCGCCTTACCGAGTCACGCCGACGTCGCAGACCGTACCTGCACGAGCGCAGAGCCGCGACTGAGTGCCGTCATTCGGCGTCGTAGAAGTTGTCGAGGACAGTCTGCCAGGCAGACAGCGTTTTGCCCGCCGCGAACGCATTTCTGACCTCTTGATGCTGCGGATGCAGCGGCGCGAATTTGATTCCGAACTTCCGCATCGTGCTGAGAACTTTGCGGTCGTCATAGACTTCGCCGCAAAGCGAACGCTGCATCTCCAGCACGCGGCGCTGTTCTGCGATGTCGGGTGAGAAGGCCGGGCGTCCTGCGGCAAGATCGCGTGCCTGCCGGAAAATCCACGGATTTCCAATCGCTCCCCGAGCGACCGACACGCCGTCAACGCCGGTGTATTTCATCATGTCCAGGCAGGACTGAGCGGTGAAAACGTCGCCGCTGCCGATGATTGTTTTCTCGCCAGCATGCTCTTTGACGTCGCGCAGAAAATCCCAACTGCTGGCGCCGATGTATTTCTGCTCGACCGTTCGCCCATGGACGGTGATTGCCGCGACGCCCAGCTCGAATGCTCCGTCGAGAATCTGGAAGAATTTGTCGCGGCTTTCTGGCGAGTCATCGATTCCCCGTCGCATTTTGACCGTCACAGGCAAGTGCTCGGGGACGGTGTCGCGAACTCGCCCGACGATTTCGAGTGCGGTTTCCGGTTGCGACAGGTGATAGCCGCCTCGGCAACCGCCCATCGCCGTGCTGACCGGGCAGCCAAAGTTGATATCGATCACGTCGAATCCGGCCTCGACGAGTCTTTGTGCTGCTTCGGGAAACTGCTTCGGATCCGAACCCATCAGTTGACCGCCGACGGGATGTTCCTCGTCAGAAACCATCAGGTGTCGTCGCGTTTTGTGCCGCTGTTTCAACTCCAGCACGAACCGATCAATCAGGACTTCGGCGATGGTGTAAGGAGCGCCCAGCCGCCGCGCGACGACACGCATCGGCCAGTCGCTGTACCCGCTGAGTGCCGCCTGGACGATCGGAGATTCGATTTCGCAATTGCCAATGCGCAGCGTTTTCAAAACGACTGTCCCGTCGACTGCTGGCGGTCGAGTTTGAAGCGGAGCGGGCCGGCATTCTGCCAGTGAAGAAGAGTTGGTCATATTGTCGTGCGGTAAGTTGAATGCTGGTTGTAGGCTCGTTGACAAAGTGTTCCATTGGCCCTGGCAGTGCATCTGGTAATCGGCGCTGGTACGAAATTCCGCACTGGCAAAGCTTGCGGCACACATTGAATTGGTGAGTCAGCGAATTGGTGAGTCAGCTTTTTTTCGACAGGCTGCTAGGAACGTGTCTGAAATAACTTCCCTGTTTCGTGGTGAAGATTCCTAACCACAGAGGCACAGAGATCACAGAGAAACATCTCCCATGAGAAATTCTGTGTTCTCTGTGCCTCTGTGGTTGATTTCTGCATTGTCAATTCGGGACGTTATTCTGAACACGTTCCTTAGAAGTCGGGTCGTAGGCAGAAACGAGTTCATCGCCGTTTCGGCAAAAGTTCCGGCAGAAGGCTGGTTGTAAATTGCTCCAGAAATTGCCGGAACAGCACGGTGCTCGTGCCAGCCTATAGAATTGGTCCGGTTTGTGCATTGAGTCGGGCAGCGATGTTGAGATGCCCAAAAGGCTGGTTTTCGAGCCGGTCTCGTTGGACATTTTGCAGGATGCGCACAGCGGTGTTGTAAGACTTACAAAACTCCAGGGACGGAGACGGTGAATGTCTGGGTTGACCAGCCTGGTTGTGGCTCTCGCGGCGGTGGGAGGTTCTCCGGACGGAGTGCTGCTGGACTTTTCGGCATCATGGTGCGGACCGTGTCAGCAGATGATGCCGGCCGTTCATCGGCTGCAGAAGCAAGGCTATGCGATCAGAACCGTTGACGTTGATCGCGAGCCGGCACTGGCTCAGCGGTTCAATGTGACTCATATGCCGACCT